>JAITAJ010000352.1 GCA_031284185.1 Accumulibacter sp.
AGGTCATGTTCCCCAGCCGGTATGCCAACATTTCGGCTTCGTCGTTCCTGAACTCGCCCCAGCCATCCGGCGCATTCTGCGGCAGCACGTGCTCCACGCCGAAAGCATCGCTGGTAAAAATGTCCCAACGGTACAAGATAGCTCTGGAAATAGTTGTTGTTGTTGCGATTGAGCGTCAGCTTCGGGCGCGCGACAAGGGTCACAGGATCGAGATAACCGATATGAGTCTGCCGAATCTGTTCCATGCGGCGCTCATTGTCCCTGGCATCGTTTCCGGCCTCGATGAGCCGCTGAATATTCTTGAGAGCCGCCAGCACGATCAGGCTGATCGTCGTCAATCGCTGCTGGCCGTCGATCACATCGAAAGTTTTGTCATCGGAGGATTGCAGCACCAGATATCCCATGTAGTGCGCCGCTTCACCGCCAGTCTCCAGGGCGGCCAGCAAGTCCATCCACAAATCTTCCCACTCCTCGGCGCTCCAGCTGTAGTCGCGCTGAAACCGGGGGATACGGTAAGTCAGACCGTTGCCGATCAGCTTCCTGAACGTATTGTTCTCGGTCTTGAAGTTCGTAGCGGCCATATCGTTTCCTCGATCTGTTTCAGTTCCCACTCAATCGCAGACAGCATTCATTCCTCCACCCGCCGCTCGGGCCGCGCTTCCAGCCGGCCGATGAGTCCGTCCTGCCGGGCGAACCGTTCGCGCCGTAGTTTACCGCGTCCTCCTTCCGGCTCGCGCCGCTTCTTCTGCCAGGGAAGTTTTTCTTCCAGCGTCGGCGATACGGCGGTGCGGCGCACTGCCTTGATCTCGCGGTCGATTTCCCTGATTTCCTGCTCGAAACCGTTCAATCCACCAAAGTCTCCAGCTTTTTCAGCCAGCCATCAAAATGCGGACAATCGCGCGCATGGCGCCCAAAGCAATTTCGCGGGCGACCAAGACACCGTGGGCCGGCTTCCGGTAGCCGGGCATGACGGCCTGGATGCGTTTGGATGGCGCAGTATGCGGATTGTCATCGATGTCATCCGGCGCGGCGGCCGTTCTGCGCTGTGCTCACGCTGTCTCCGGCGTCTTCTTGTCGATGCTGGCGGCGATCCAGCGATCCAGTTCGGATCGGCGGAACCGCCAGGTTCCCCCGAACTTGAACGCCGGGATATCCCCCCCCCCCCCCTCCGGGCCAGGCGATAGACAGTCCGCTTCCCGGCCTTCAGGTAGGCCGCGACCTCTTCGAGCGTCAGGATTTCACCTTCTGCACCAGTCATCGCCCTGCCTTTGCCGACGTTGGGATGCGGTCGCCAAGTCTGGCCGATTCTCCCACATCGAGGCGGCATCGACCACTCGTATCGATCCGTGCCGACTTCGCTTCCCCGGCGGCGCCGACGAACACGACTGGCACGTTCTTTTTCCAAGCAACTTGCGGAGCAATAAGCGATAATGCCGGATTAGCCGGATTCTTTCGGTTCTGGCCGGAACCGTTGTCAGTGGAAAGGTGTCGATGAGATGTGTTGATGATTTCCGTTTGCGTTTGGGCAACAGGGAACTGGTGCCCATCGTCATCGGCGGCATGGGGGTCGATATCTCGACGGCCGATCTGGCGCTGGAAGCCGCGCGCCTGGGAGGGGTCGGCCACATATCCGACGCCATGGTCAACACCGTGACCGACCGTCACTTCGACACGAAATTCGTCAGGGAAAAGCTCAGGCAGTATAAATTCAACGTCGCCAATTCCAACAAGTCGGTCGTCCGCTTCGATCTCGGACAACTCGCCGAGGCGACCAAGCTGCACGTCGGACGCACCATGGAAAGAAAACGCGGCGACGGGCTGGTTCTGGTCAACTGCATGGAAAAGCTGACCATGAACGCGCCGCGCGAGACCTTGCGCGTGCGTCTGGAGGCCGCGCTCGATGCTGGCATCGATGGCATCACCCTGGCCGCCGGTCTGCACCTGGGGTCGTTTGCGCTGATCGAGAAGCATCCGCGCTTCCGCGACGCCAGGCTCGGCATCATCGTCTCATCGCTGCGCGCCTTGCAACTCTTCCTGAAAAAATCGTTCCGCACCAATCGCCTGCCCGACTATATCGTCATCGAGGGGCCGCTGGCCGGCGGGCATCTCGGTTTTGGCATGGACTGGGCCAAGTACGACCTGGCGACGATCGTCGCCGAGATTCGCCAATACCTGATTTCGGAAAAACTCGACATTCCGCTGATTCCGGCGGGTGGCATCTTCACCGGCGGCGACGCTGTCGGATTCCTCGAAAATGGCGCCGCCGCCGTGCAGGTAGCCACGCGATTCACGGTCACCGACGAATGCGGTCTGCCGGACCCGGTCAAGCAGAAATATTTTCAGGCGGAGGAAGGCGGCATCGAGGTCAATATGATTTCGCCGACCGGGTATCCGATGCGCATGTTGTCCAACAGCCCCGCGATCGGCGCCGGCATCCGTCCCAACTGCGAAGCCTACGGTTACCTGCTCGACGCCAACGGCGCTTGTTCGTACATCACCGCCTACAATCGCGAAGTGGCCGCGCATCCGAATGCCAAGCGCGTTTCGGTGATGGACAAGACCTGCCTGTGTACGCAGATGCGCAACTTCGACGTATGGACCTGCGGGCATTATGCCTACCGCCTCAAGGATACCGGCCATGAGCTGGAGGACGGCACCTACCGGCTGCTCACCGCCGAGCACGTTTTCAGGGACTATCAGTTCAGTACCGGCGACGAGATCGCGCTGCCCGGATGACGCTTGCCGATCATGCTCAGTTATCGTCACGCATTTCACGCCGGCAACCATGCCGACGTGCTCAAGCATCTGATCCTGGTCCAGTTGGCGCGTCACCTCGGACGGAAGGGAAAGCCGTTCTGGGTCATCGACACCCACGCCGGCGCCGGCATCTACGATCTCGATGCCCCATACGCCAGAAAGCTGGCCGAATACAAAGGCGGTATCGGGCGCTTGTGGACGCGGCCGGATTTACCCGCGCCGGTGGCCGATTACGTCGATCTGGTACGCCGTCTCAATCCCGACGGGCGTCTGCGGAAATATCCCGGCTCGCCGCTTCTGGCCTTGTGGACGATGCGCAAGCAGGATCGTCTACGTCTCTTTGAACTGCACAGCAGCGACGCGCGTCTGCTGCGGGAGAATTTCCGAGACGCCGGCAAACAGGTGATCATCGCCGACACGGACGGCTTCGCCGGGTTGCGGGCGTTGCTTCCGCCGCCGCCGCGCCGGGCAGTGGCGCTGATCGATTCGTCCTATGAGGAAAAGCAGGATTACGGACGGGTGCTCCAGGCGATCAAGGACGCGCTGGCGCGATTCCCGGATGGCATCTACGCCGTATGGTATCCACGATTGACGCGCCTGGAGGCAAGCGAACTGCCGCGGCGCTTGAAGCGCCTGCCGGTCAAGGGGTGGCTGCACGCGGCCTTGAGCGTGCGCGAGCCGGCCGGCGACGGTTTCGGCATGTGCGGCAGCGGCGTCGTCGTGCTCAATCCGCCGTGGACCCTGCGCGATGCGCTGGCCGACGCGCTGCCGTTTCTGGCGGAAGCGCTGCGCGAGGATGCCGGCGCCGGCTTTACCCTGGATCAGAAGACAGACGAGCTTGCGGCGCTTCGCGCCGGGTGAGGGAGGAAAAACCGGGCGCCCGGTTCCTCTGTCTCCTCAAGCCTCTGTCTCCTGAACTTCGACCTCTTTCACCACGATCCGGTTTCTGCCCGTGCTCTTGGCTTCGTACAGGCCCTTGTCCGCGGCTCCGAAAACCGCGCTCACCGCCCGGACATTCCGGGCGAACGCGCTGACGCCGATGCTCAGCGTGTATTTGATGTCCCCGAATTCCTCGGTGTGGGTCGCATCGTTTTCGACGGCCTTCCGAATCCGTTCCGCGAGGCTGGCCGCGGTTTCCAGCTTCGTTTCCGGCAGAATCACGGCGAATTCCTCGCCGCCGTATCTTCCAACGATGTCGCTGTCACGAACCAGCGTCGCCAGCTTCTCCGCCAGATGCGTCAGCACCTGATCGCCAATGGCGTGGCCGTAAGTGTCGTTGATGTACTTGAAATGATCGATGTCTATCATGAACACCGACAGCGGCGTGCCATACCTCTTGTAACGCACGAACTCCCGATCCACCAGCTCGAAGAAATGACGGCGATTGTGCAGTCCGGTCAAACCGTCCGTCGTTGCCATCGTGTTGATTTTCTCGAACAGCCGCGCGTTCTGGATCGCAATGCCGGCCTGTCCCGCCAGCGCAAACAGCAGTTCGTCGGAAATGTCTCCGTTCCTGCAATTCATCACGATGATGCCAAGCAGGTCGCCCTGATAGATGATCGGAATTCCGGTCAGCACTCCGTTGTCGTTGCCGTCTCTCAGGAAACCGGTCTTCAGGTCGTTGCTGATGACCACCGCCTTGGTCAGCATGATCCTGCCGATGAATTTGTCCTGGGCGACGTCGATGACCGCCCCTTCCGGGAACTCCCCGGTGTCATAGCCGTCGTTGGCTTTCACCACGAAGCCTTCGCCTTCGCTCAGCAACACCGCCGATTTGTCGAAATTGATGAACTGCGCCATCGCGTCCAGGATGTTGCTGAGAACTTCCTTCAGGTCGAGCGTCGAGGTGATCACCCGGGTAACTTCCCGCAGGGTTTCTTCAAACATCCTTTTCTGTTTTTCGTTTTCAAACTGCTTCTCGGTCTCGATGGCGGTCGTTACCGCGCGCTTCAACGAAAGCAGGGTTCGCACGCGCGCCATCAACTCGTCTTTGTCGAACGGCTTCTGCACGTAATCGTTCGCGCCGGAGCGGAAGCCGAGAACGATATCCTGAATCTGGTTTTTCGCCGTCAACATCAGTATCGGCAGCTCAAACAGCGAATAGCGTTTTCTCAAATGCTGACAGACTTCGTATCCAGACATCTTGGGCATCATGACGTCGAGCAGAATGAGATCGAAGGAATCTTCGTTGGCCACGAGGCCGAGCGCTTCGGCGCCGTTGTAGGCCCGTGTCACCGAATAATCCCTGACCGACAGCAGATTCTTCAGTACCTGGATGTTGACCGGCTCATCGTCGACGACCAGGATTCGGTACGCGCCTTCCGGCGTTTCCGATGCCGGTTCGGATTCCCTTTCGCTGGTGGCGAAATCTTCCATGTCGATGAGCGATTTCGGTTCTCCATTCGCGGCGATCTCTTCTCTTTTCACGCTCGATACCGGGATCGTGAATGTGAATCGGGAGCCTTTTCCCGGCGCCGATTCGACGCGGATCGTTCCGCCGTGCAGTTCGACCAGTTTTTTCGTTATCGACAGTCCCAGCCCCGTGCCCCCATATTCCCGCGCCGTGGAACCGTCGGCCTGCTCGAACGACTCGAATATCCGGTCGAGTTTATCCTCGGGAATGCCGATGCCGGTATCCGAAACCGAAACCGAAAGCCAATCGTCCACCACCTCGGCGGAAATGACGATCTTTCCTTTTTCGGTGAATTTGATCGCGTTTCCTATCAGGTTGTACAGGATCTGCTGGACTCTGTTCTCATCGGCGTTGACGATCGGCAAGGAAGCGCCGATTTCATTGACCAGGGACACCTCTTTCCCTTTGACCAGCGGCTTCGACAACACCAGCACCGTATCGACGATGGTCTTCAGATCGACCGGCTTGATCTGCAATACGATTTCCTT
Source organism: Accumulibacter sp. (assembly GCA_031284185.1). GTDB lineage: Bacteria > Pseudomonadota > Gammaproteobacteria > Burkholderiales > Rhodocyclaceae > Propionivibrio. The sequence continues at coordinate 5,659 of JAITAJ010000352.1, forward strand.
GTTTTTCAGTCTCGTGAAATCCAGGATGTCGTTGATCATGTTGGACAGCCGCTTGCCGCTGTTGGAAACGATCGCCAGATTGTATTTCTGCTTGTCCGTGAGCTCCCCGGTCGCGCCGTCCACCATCGATTCCACGATGCCGATGATCCCGTTGATGGGCGTTCGCAATTCATGCGACGTGTTCGCCAGGAACTCGTCTTTCAGTTCATTCAGCCGGTTCAGGTATTTGTTTTTTTCCTCCAGCGCTCTGGCGTAATCCTGCAATTCCTTGATCAGGTTGTTGATCTTTTCCGCCATGAAACGGAAGGCTTTCGACAACGCTCCGATTTCATCGCCGCTTTCGATCAGAGGAATCTCGGCGTCGAAATTCCCTTCGCCGAAGGTTCTGGCGGCGTTCGACAGCGTGAGAATCGGCTTCGTGATGTTTCTCGCGATGATGTAGAGCATCAGGGCAATCACGCCGATGGCGATCAGAAACATTGCGACGACGTAGTTTCGGATGCCGTTGACATTGGCCAGGACGTTCTCCATCGGAATGCTGACCGCGACGGACCAAGGGTTCGTAACGTCGCTGAATTGGATCGGGAGGTACACGGTATAGAAATACTGGTTGCTGGAAATGTACGTTTTTCCGCCGCGGATGGCGTCTCTGGCTTCCATCGCGTGCTGTAGTTGCGCCGGATCCGCCTTGAGCATCTGTTCCGCCATTTCCGGCGTGAGCAAGGCCGGATCCGGTTTCGCTTCGCCGCTTCCTTTCGCGTAGGCTTCCAGATCACGGACGAATTTTTCGAGATTGCCGTATTTTTCGATCTGATCCTTATCGGAGGCGTCCTTGACAGGATTTTTCGCCAGATGATCCCTGGCGTACTTCAGGGCTTCCGAAATCTTGCGCGAATCCACCATCAGCATCTGATAGGCAAGCGCCTCCGTCAAATCCTTTCCGAGCCAGGGCTTGTCCGAATGCGCCACGATGCCGCCCCCATTGGAAAAAATCTCCGTATGGCCGCCTTGCTGACGCGGATTCACCCGGGAAACCATGTCCTGAAGTTTGTCAAGAACGATGTCGGAAGACACGATCCCGATGAATTCGTCCTTGTGAAGGATCGGGAAGATCATGCTGGTCAGCATGACCTGCCTTCCCTGGATACGATAGGGATACGAGTCGGTGATGTATTCGCGTTTCGTACTCTTTGGAACGATGTACCAGTCGGCGATATCGATATCGGTCAAAGGCTCCACCGCGATATGCTCACTGAGCTTGTTCCAGTAGGGCGAATATCTGCCCGTATCGTCGTACTCCGGTTTCTTCCCGGCGAACTGCTCGTCCTTGCCGTCCAGCGCGTCTGGATCGTAGGCGACGCAGAACGCGGTGATGTACTCCTTTTTGACCAGGGCGTTTCTCAGGATGTCGTCCATCATCTTCCGGTCGGTGAGATCGTGGTCCTTCAAGGTCTCGAACACCGTCGCAAGCGTTTCCGCCGTTATCCGCGCCCCCTGCAACTCCGCCTTGATCTCGTTCCTGTATTTGTCGGCCGTTTCATAGACCAGGCTGAAAGCGTCGTCCTTCGCCATTTCGACCGTCCGGTGGGTGACGACCCAGGTGACCGCCAGAAAACACACGACGACCAGCGCCGTGACCAGCGAAAATATCTTGGTTTTCAGACTCAGATTCTTGAACATAGATCACCTGAAAATATTCGGATCGACACCGGGCGGCCGGACGCCGCGACGATTCATGGCGGCGTCATTCCAGCGTCATGGAACTATGGGGATTGGGATCAAGGCTCATATTATAACCGCCCCGATGTCGGGGATGCGCTGAAACGCACCCCGTTCCACGAAAATCGGGCGCATCCGGGAAATTCGCGCAACGTCGCGACGCAAACGAATTCTCCGGACGATGAAGCGCGTGACCGGCAAAGCGTATGCAGCGCGACACGCCATGATATAGGAACATCCGCGATACCGGAAGCGCCGCCAATCCAGTAGACTTGTTTTTTTCGGAACGATCGTCATCGGGTCATATGGATTTTCTGCGCTTCTCATCGAAATTCACGCCGCGCATCGCCGGAGCCGTATCGTGTTCCGGGGCTGCCCGTCGTCGCCGTCTCCTCGTCGGGTATTCTGATGGAAACCCGAAAGAGGCATTTCCCATGAGCCCGTTTCGTTTCCACGGGCGATTCTCTGCCGCCGGAGCCTCGTAGTGCCGGCGCCTCTCTCATCCCGGTCATTCGACGACGGACTCCCGACGCCGGCGCGGCATTACGCGATGATGGCCGTCATTCTTGGGATTGCGATGACGGTGCTGGACGGCACCATCATCAACCTCGCGTTGCCGAGGATCACCCGCGACCTCCAGACTGGCGCGGCGCAGGCCATCTGGCTCATCAACGCCTACCAGATCGCCATCCTGAGCTTCCTGCTGCCATGCGCCGCGCTGGGCGATCTCATCGGATACCGGCGCGTCTATCTGAGCGGACTGTCGTTATACGCGCTGGCGGTCATGGCCTGTCTCGGCTGCGCCTTTCTCGATCCCTCGCTCCCCGCGCTGGTCGTCACGCGCGCCATCCAGGGGCTGGGCGCCGCGGGCATGATGTCGGTCAACACCGCGCTGGTGCGCATGATCTATCCGAGGAAACGGCTCGGACGCGGCGTCGCCGTCAATTCGATGGTCGTCGCCATCTCCTCGGTCGCCGGCCCCTCGTTCGCCGCCGGCATCCTGGCCGTCGCATCGTGGCCGTGGCTGTTCGCCGTCAATCTGCCCCTTGCGATCATCGTGTTCGTCTTCGGATACCGCGCGTTGCCGCGCAATCCGTCCGGCAACGCGAAAGCGGTGCCGTCGTGGATCGACGTTCTGCTCAACGTCCTGATGTTCGCCCTGATTTTCCTGGGCGTGGATTCCCTGGGCGCGCGCGCGGAAGGCGCCGGCGGAACGTCGATCGCATCGAGCCTCGCGCTGTTGTTCAGCGGCATCGCCGTCGGCGTCGTCTACCTGCGGCGTCAGACGCGCTTGCCGCTCCCGGTTTTTCCCGTCGATCTCTTGCGCATCCCCGTCTTTGCGCTTTCCATCTGCACCTCGGTGACGGCATTCGCCTCGCAGACGCTCTCCTACGTCGCCTTGCCGTTCCTCCTTCTCGATGCCTACGGGCGAACGCCCTTGCAGGCCGGCGCGCTGATCACCGCGTGGCCCCTGGTCATCATCGTCGTCGCGCCGCTGGTCGGGCGCGTGATCGGCCGCATCCCCGACGGAATGCTCGGCGGCGTCGGTCTGGGCGTCATGTCGCTCGGGCTGGGCCTGCTCGCCCTGTTGCCGGAGCAACCGGCGGACGCCGACATCGTTTGGCGTCTCGTCGTCTGCGGAATCGGTTTCGGCCTCTTCCAGTCCCCGAACAACCATGCGATCGTCAGTTCGGCGCCGTTGCATCGTTCCGGCGGCGCGAGCGGCATGCTCGGCACCGCCCGCCAGACGGGTCAGGCGCTCGGCGCCGTCATCGTCGCCATCATTTTCAGCATTGCCGACCCGCATAATGGGCATGGACCGACCATCGCGCTGGCCCTGGCCGCAGGCTTTGCCGCGGTCGCGGGTGTTTTCAGCGCGCTGCGTGTCAGAGGACAGCGGTTAGAGAAGACAGAAGACAGATGAGTTTGCGGCGCTGTCGCGCCGTTCGGAGGACAGAAAACCGGGCACGTATCAGAGGACAGAGGTTAGAGAGGACAGAATCCAGAGGACAGCGGTTTGAGAGGACAGAAGACAGATGAGTTTGCGGCGCTGTCGCGCCGTTCAGAGGACAGAAAACCGAGCACGTTTCAGAGGACGGCAGTTTGAGAGGACAGAAGACAGATCGGCTTGCGGCGCCTCGCGCCGAAATGAGGACGGAAAACCGAGAGATCGGCTTCTCTGTCTTCTCCATTCAGCGCCGGGACGCCTCGAACACCGCCGAGAGCGTCGGTGCCGAAAGTACCGCCTCAATCCAGGCGTCGAGTTCATCGCGCGTCGCGCGGGAGAGCCGCTCGACGACCTCCGGCGGCAATTCGCCAAAACGGAGTTTCAACAGTTTGGACAGCGTATTGGCCTGACCTTCCAGCCGACCTTCGACCCGCCCTTCGACTCGGCCTTCCACTCGGCCTTGCTGCATACCTTGTCGCACCCCCTT
>JAITAJ010000373.1 GCA_031284185.1 Accumulibacter sp.
TCTGTCCTCTCAAACCGCTGTCCTCTGGAACTGTCTTCTGTCCTCTCAAACTTCTGTCCTCTGACCAGTATCGCCCGCAGCGCTTCCAGCCGCGCCGCGCCGGTGGCCTTGTCGGGAACGGCGTCGGCCTTGCCGCCGGAAAAACGCAGGTCCTCGCCCATTTCGGCGATGAAACGCGAAGGCTCGCAAGGGATCAGCTCTCTGCCCTGCTTGCGCCTCTCGGCATAACTCACGTGCAGCGAACGCTGCGCGCGGGTGATGCCGACATACATCAGCCGGCGCTCTTCCTCCAGCTTGGCCGCTTCCAGTGATTCCCGATGCGGCAGCACGCCTTCTTCGACACCGACCAGGAATACGTGCCTGAACTCCAGACCCTTGGCCGCGTGCAGGGTGGACAACTGCACGGCGTCAGGCCGGCTGCCGTCTTCCTGTTTGTCGAGCAGGTTGATCAGGGCGATCACCTGGATGAGTTCGAGCAGAGTCTTCCTTTCCTCCTCGCCCTTGCGCGTCAACCAGTCGACGAGTTCCCGCGCGTTCTCCCAACGCGCGCGCGCGACGGGCTTGTCTTCTTCGGCGAACAGCCAGGCTTCGTAGGCGATCGCCGCGAGCAACTCCTCGATCACCCGCCCGGCCGGCTCGCCGGCGGCGCGTTGCGCGAAGCGCCTGATGAAACGCTGGAATTCCGCCAGCGGCGCGAGCTGGCGCGGCTGCACGCGCTGCTGGATGCCTTCTTCACCAGCGGCGGCGAACAGCGACAGGCGCCGCTCGCCGGCATACTTGCCGAGCGCTTCCAGCGTCGCGCCGCCGACGCCGCGCCGGGGCGTGGTCACGGCGCGGATGAAGGCCGGATCGTCATCCTCGTTGACCAGCAGACGCAGGTAGGAAGTGATGTCCTTGATCTCGGCCTTGTCGAAGAAGGATTGCCCGCCCGAGAGCTGGTACGGCACGCGCTGGTCGCGCAGTTGCTGTTCCAGCGCCCGCGCCTGGAAATTGCCGCGATAGAGGATCGCGTAATCGGAAAATCTGGCGCGGCGCTCGAAGCGGTGCGCCTGCACCTTCATGACCACCTGTTCGGCTTCCTTCTCGTTGTCCCGGCACGCCATGACGCCGATCGGGTCGCCCTGCCCCAGTTCCGACCACAGTTTCTTGTCGAACAGCTTCTGATTGTGCGCGATCAGCGCGTTGGCCGCCCGGAGGATGCGCGCCGTCGAACGGTAGTTCTGTTCGAGCTTGATCACTTTGAGAGCGGGATAGTCGCGCGGCAGACCGCGCAGGTTTTCGACGTCCGCGCCACGCCAGCCGTAGATCGCCTGGTCGTCGTCGCCGACCGCGGTGAAGGCCGCGCGCGGCCCGGCCAGCCGCCGGAGTAGCTGGTACTGGCCGGCATTGGTGTCCTGATACTCGTCGATCAGCAGGTAACGCAGACGGTTCTGCCACTTGTCGAGCGCCTCCGGGCGCGTGTCGAACAATTCGACCGGCAAGGCGATCAGGTCGTCGAAGTCGACGGCCTGGTAGGCCCTCAGCGTCGCCGCGTAACCGGCATACGTCCGCGCGGCGAGTTCCTCGAACTCGTTGCCGGCCAGCTTCCGCGCCTGGTCGGGCGTCACCAGCGCGTTCTTCCAGTTGGATATCCGGGTTTGCAGACGGCGGATCGCTGCCTTGTCTACGCCGCCCGCGAGGTCGGCGAGCACGCCGTGACAGTCGGTGGCGTCGAAGATCGAGAACCGCGGCTTGTAACCGAGCGCGCCGGCTTCTTCGCGCAGGATGCGCACGCCGAGCGAATGGAAGGTGGAGACGGTCAGCCCGGCCGGTTTTTCTCCGAGAAGCTGCCCGACACGTTCCTGCATCTCGCGCGCGGCCTTGTTGGTGAAGGTGATGGCGGCGACATTGCCCGGATTGAAACCGCATTCGCCGAGCAGGTAGACGATTTTCTGGGTAATGACGCGCGTCTTGCCGGAACCGGCGCCGGCCAGCACCAGCAGGGGGCCGTCGAGGTAGCGGACGGCTTCGCGCTGGGCGGGATTGAGCGGAATGGACATGGGAAGGACGGCCTCCGTTGCCGGCAGGCCGTCAGAGGCCGTCCAGGGCCGGGGAGCCGGGGCCGTTTCGCCTCCGGCGGCCGGATGGTCGGCGCGAAGCCTCGCGCTCGCCGCGCGTTTCGCGGCCGGGCGCTTCCCCGGAATCACTTGACATATTCGATCACCAGCCGGGCCAGCAACAGCGCCGCGATCAGCGCCAGCAGACGATTCTGGAGACGCTGGGCGGCGATCAGTCTGTCCAGGCCGGAATCGAATTGCGCCGCCCCCTCCCGCTGGAGCGCCCGATGCGCCAGGCGCGGCAACTGCGGCAGGCTGCGCGCCCAGTGGGGCACTTCTTCCAGCACGCCGCGCAGGGCCGCGCGCCAGCCGAGCTGCTCGCTCACCCAGCGTTCGACGAAGGGCTTGGCGGTCTTCCACAGGTCGAGATCGGGGTCGAGCTGCCGGCCAAGCCCTTCGACGTTCAGCAGCGTCTTTTGCAGCATCACCAGTTGCGGCTGGACTTCGATGTTGAAGCGGCGCGCGGTCTGGAACAGGTGCAGGAGCACCTTGCCGAAGGAGATTTCGCGCAAGGGCCGGTCGAAGAGCGGTTCGCAGATCGCGCGGATCGCCGCCTCGAACTCGTCGGTGCGCGTGCCCGGCGGCGCCCAGCCGGCCTCGACGTGCGCCGTGGCGATGCCCTTGTAGTCGCGGCGGAAGAAGGCCACGAAGTTGCGCACCAGGTAATTCTTGTCGGTCTCGGTCAGCGTGCCGACGATGCCGAAGTCGAGCGCGATGAATTTGCCCTTGTCCTCGCCATCCACGGCCACGAAGACGTTGCCGGGGTGCATGTCGGCATGGAAGAAGCCATCGCGGAACACTTGCGTGAGGAAGATTTCGACTCCCGCGCGCGAGAGCGCGGGCAGACTGATTCCGGCGGCCGCCAGCGCTTCGTTGTGGCTGATCGGGATGCCGCGCATCCGGTCCATCACGATCACCGTGGTGCCGCAATGATCCCAGTACATTTCGGGCACCAGCAGCAACTTCGAGTCCCTGAAGTTGCGCCGCAGTTGCGAGCCGTTGGCCGCCTCGCGCATCAGGTCGAGTTCGTCGCGGAGATACTTGGCGAATTCGGCGACGACTTCGCGCGGTTTCAGGCGCTTTCCGTCCGACCACAGCATTTCCACCAGCCCGGCCAGCGTGTCGAGCAGGGCCAGATCGTGAGTGATGACGCTTTCGATGTCCGGGCGCAGAATCTTGACCGCCACTTCGCGTCCGCCGTCCTTCGCCGGCAGACGCGCGAAGTGGACCTGCGCCACCGACGCGCTGGCTACCGGGGTCTCGTCGAATTCCGCGAACACTTCGCTGGCCGGTTTGCCGTAGGCGGCCTCGATCTGCGCGTGCACCCGCGCCGCCGGAAACGGCGGCACGCGATCCTGCAACTTGGCGAATTCGTCGGCGATGGCCACCGGCAGGAGGTCGCGGCGCGTCGAGAGCACCTGGCCGAATTTGACGAAGATCGGTCCCAGGTCTTCCAGAAAACGGCGCAGACGAACCGCTTCCGTGTCGTCGTTGCGCCGCCACAGGCGCAACGCGCGGCACATGGCCGCCAGCTTTCCGGTCGGCTCGCGCTCGACGAGCATCTCGTCGATGCCGTGACGGCGCGCGATGCCCAAGATCTTGGCGATACGAAACAGGTACATTGACAAAAACGCGGCTTGGCAAAAACGGGAGTTTATCCCGATTCGACCGCGCATCGCCGCCCGAGGGCGTCATCCCGGATGATTTTCGGGAGTTGCGGCGATCTCCCGGTGTCGAAGTGGAGTCTCGTGGATCGGCAGCCAGCCGGGTTCGACGTGCGCGCCACGGAATCCACTCCATCCGCCTCTCAGCGGGATCGAGGCGGGACGCGGGCAGCGGCGCGCCATCGATGAGCGAGTGCGTGTTTACGCTAATTTTCAAAAATCAGTCATGTTTGGGAAATGGAAATCACCGAAGCGCAATATCACCGGATCGAGGACTGTCTGCCGCGCCAGCGTGGAAACGTCAGTCTGCCGAATCTTCAAGTCCTGAATGCGATCCTGTATGTAAGCGAGCACGGCTGCAAATGGCGCGGGTTGCCAGAGCGGTTTGGGCACTGGCACACGATCTACATGCCGCCTCGATCGTCGATGCTTTGCAATAGCGTGAACGCGCCCTAAATATAAGAAGGAAGCAGCGGTCGGTCAAAAAAGACCCGACTCCGGTTGAAAATCTCTCTCGTGGCGGATAAGATCGTTCTCTGGCTTGGGTTCCCTCTTCTGCGCGTTGTCGCTTGGGTCTGGCATGGATTGAAATGAACACCTGATGAAATAAATCTGACGATGAAATATTCTTGGGAAACGCTGAACAAGCCAGTGAATTGGGTGATTTAAATAAATATTGAGGCAGGTGGTATGAATATGAAATAAATGGGATGATTTTCGTTGGGAAGATGAGCTTGGGAGGCCGGGAAT
>JAITAJ010000379.1 GCA_031284185.1 Accumulibacter sp.
GGGCGAATTGCGCCATCGCCAGTTCCACGTCGAGCGGCGAATCGCGCTCGCCGGCCCATCCGCCTCGCAGCCTCAGTTCGGAAAAACGGCCAAGCTCCGGCACATCGAGCCGCGGCGCCGTGAATTGGAATCTCAGCGAGGGATGCCGCGCCGTTCCCGCCAGATCGAAACTCCCGCGCAACGCGCCGTCCACGCCGAACGGCGCCAGCCGGGGCGCGTCGACGCGCACGCTCAGGCGATCCCCTGGACGACCGAAGCCGCCCGTCGCCTTGATCCGGTTCGGACCGGCGGCAAGCGTGACGTCCACATCGTGGATGTCCGGCCAGGCGAGCGACAGGCGGCCTCGTCCCGCCAGCGGCATTCCCGCGTAGCGGGCCTTGCCCAGGGCAAATCGTCCCTCGAAGACGGGCCGCGGATCGAGATGCCCCTGCGCTTCAAAGTCCGCGTCGATGCGGGCGGCGGGCACGTCGGCGAAACGGGACGGGTCGAAGCGGCGCAGGTTTCCCTCGAGGGCCAGTGCCCGCGCGCCGCCCGTTTCGAGATGGCCCGACACCTTCAGAAGCGCCTCTCCGGCGGCGAGTTCCAGCGCCTGGAGGGTCAGCGTTCCGCCGGCATGTTCCGCGTCCGCCGTCAGCCGGATCCGCTCGTCATGCCACGTCAGGCGGGCGGACTGGCGTTCGGCGCCGAGCGATAGGGCGAGCGGGCCGTCGAAGCGGGTCGGGAACAGGCGCGAGACGAGACATGCGGCGTCGAAACGATAGGCGTCGAGATTCAGTGTCAGCGCCGCGTCCGTCAGGCGCCCGGTGCCGCGAAGGGCGCCGCCGCCGGGGAAGGTCAGCTCGATCGCGTCGAGCCGCGCCGCGCCGCCGTCCGCCAGCACGCGGACGGCGGCCGCGGCCAGCGGGACGCGCCGTTGGTCGATCGGGCCGGGCCAGTGATTGGTGACGCGCAGATGGCCCGCCGGTATGCCGTCTTTTCCGTCCGTTTCGATCGATGCCGCGACGTCCAGTCGCGCGCGCGGCACGTCGGGCCGCCAGGCCGACGGGTCGATGCCGCGCAGATGGGCCGTCGCCTCGCCGAGCGGCCACGCGGCGAACGGCGCGAGCGTGGCGCGCGCCTCGCCGTCGATGCCTTGCCGGGCGCGCGCGGACAGGTCGATCCGCGCGAGCGTGCCGCCGGCGTCCAGGGATACCGCCAGGGCGCGTCCGGCGAGCAGGAGGCCGCTCGCGTCGGCGCGCGCCGTCAGCGGAAAGGGAGGGCGGCCGTCCAGCCGGGCTTCTCCGGTCACGGAAGCCTCGCCCGCGCGTAGTGAAAATTTCTCGATGACATGCCGCCGCCCGTCGCTCGCCAGCCGCGCGTCGAGATCGGTCACGAGCGCTCGACCGTTCCAGCGCAGCGCATCGATCGCCAGGCGCCGAACCGAGACCGCCAGCGGCAGAAGCAGTTCGCCGGGCGGCGGAGACGCTTCGCCCGGCGGCGCGGCGACGCGCAACTCGGCGATGCGCAAGCGAGCGATTTCCAGCCGTCCGCGCATGAGCGCCGCCGGCGTCCATTCGAGTTCGATGCCGCGCGCCACGACGAAAACCTCCTCCGACCGCCAGCGCAGTTCGTCGATGGCAAGCGGCCCGAACAGACGGCCCCGCGGGCCGGTGAGCGCGAGCCGGTCGCCGGAGGCCCGGACGAGCGCGGCAGCGGCGACGCGCGGGCCGTCGCCGCTCGCCGCGAGCCAGATCGCGCCGCCCGCGGCGATCAGGAGCAGCAGGAAGGGCAAGGGGAGGATGAGCGACAGGAGGCGTCGGAGGCGCATGATCCGGCCTAGAACGGAATCGCCAGGGCGAAATGCGCGCGCAGCTCGCCGGTTCGCTGGCCGTAGGCGAGATCGGCGCCGATCGGCCCGGCGGGACTCTTCCAGCGCGCGCCCAGTCCGTAGCCGATGGCGGGATCGAGATCGCCGGGACGATCCGCCGCGTCGCCGGCGTCGATGAACGCGGCGATGCCCCAGACCGGCGAGATCCAGTGCGTCGCCTCGGCGCTGAACGCGGCGAGGTAGCGCCCGCCGACCGTCGCCGATCCTTCCCTGACGCCGAGGCTCTGGTACGCATATCCGCGTACCGATACGGTGCCGCCGGCGCGGAACAGGTAGTCCTGCGGGATGCCGTTCCGGGACGGCGCGAGAGTCGCGCCGGCTTCCGCGCGCAAGGCGAGCGAGTCGCGCTCGCCGAGCGGGAAGTATTGCAGCCAGCGGCCATGCAGCCGGACGAAATTCCGATCCGAGAGCAAGGCCCGGGCGCCGCCGCCGATCTGCGCCTGCGCCACGACGCCGCGGCGCGGGTCGAGCAGGTCGTCGACCCGCCGCCAGGTCCATAGCGCGTTCGCCGCCAGCGCCTTGTTGACGCGGGTATCCTCTCCGCCCGGGCGCAGCCGCTAGCGCTCCCAGTTGAGCGACAGGCGCTGCTCGACGCTGCCGCGCGGCTGGGTCGTCCGCGCGCCGAAGGCATGGCGGTTGGTATGAAGGCCCTGGATGTCGGTCGTTTCGACCATCAGGCCGAAGGCATGACGGCGGTTTTTCTCGTCCGGCGGCAGGTCGACGTCGGCGTAGGCGCTCCGCTGCTTCTGCTCGACGCGCAGACCGCCGTTGAAATTCCATGCCTGGTTGAACAGGTTCGGCGTGTGATAGCCGGCCTCGACGCGCGCGCCGGTGTTTGAACTGGCGCCGGCGCCGAAACTGAAACGGTGCGCGGCTTCTTCCCGGACCTCTACGGCGACCGGCGCGGTCAATGTTCCATCGTCGCCCGGAATGGCCCCGTCCCGGTCGAGAGACACGCGGGCGGCGGCAAAATGAGGGGTGGCGACGAGCGCGCCTTGCAGCATGGCGAGGGTTTCCTCCCGATACGGTTCGCCGGGTTTGACGACGCGGTTGTAACGCGCGACCAGCGAGGCCGGATAACGGTGCAGGCCCGTGACGCGCAGGGCGCCGAAACGATAGGGCGGCCCGGCGTCGTAGCGGACCGTCAGATGCGCCCGCCGCGTTTTCGCGTCGATTTCGGCGGCGCTGCCGGTCAGACGCGCGTCGGCGTGGGTGACGGCAAGCAGGTCGGACAATATCCGCTGCTTGGCTTCGCTCCAGTCCTCCTGGCGGAACGGCTGGCCGGCGGGCAGAGGCCATGCGGCGATCAACGCGCGTTTTCTCTCGGCGTCGATCGGGCCGTCGATGTCGATCACCGCGTCGGCTATCCGGGCGCGTGGTCCGGGGTCGAAGCGCACGTGCCGGACGCCTTCGACTTCGGACACCGCGAAGCTCGGAGAAAAATAGCCTTCGGTGGCCAGCATTTCCTCCAGCATGGCTTGCAGGCGCCGTGGCGCGGGCGCTTCCTCGGGCAGGTAGGGCGTCATCAATTTGCTCAGTTCGTCCGGTCCTTCCAGGACGATGGCCGGAGGCGCCGCGAAGGCGAGCGGCGAAACCAACATCGGCAACGCGAAAAGGCAGCGATGGAAAAATCTACATTGCGCGAGCATCGGTTCATTCTACCGGGAAGTCCATGCCGCGCGGCGACCGCCCGCCGAATCAGCCGCTTGCCGGCCGGCGAAGTTTTCGCCAGAGGGTGGCCCTGCTGATGCCCAGACGGGCGCAGACCTCATTCGTCGCTTGCCTCGCCATGAGACCGCGGATGACTTCCGACTCGATCTCCTTGAGCGTCCCGGTGTCCGGGATGACGATGAACCCGGCCTCGGAAGCGTTCGGCATCTGCTCTCCAATGGCCTCCGAGATTTCGGGAACGTCGACGACATCGTTTTCGCCATACGCGGCGACTTCCGCGATGTTCCTCAACTGTCGCACGTTTCCCGGCCAGCCGTAGGATTTCAGCCAACGCTCCGCGGCGGCGGTCAAGACCACGGAGCGCCCCGACTGGGCGGAGAACTGCTTCAGATAAAAGTCAAAGATGCGCGGAACGTCCTCGGCGCGGTCGCGCAGGGCCGGGATCCTCAGATTGAAGACGTGGATGCGGTAATACAGGTCCTGCCTGAATGACCCGGACAGCGCCTGTTTGAACAGGTCGCGGTTCGTGGCCGAGATGATTCGCACATCGACGGGAATGATCCTGTTGTCGCCGATGCGCATGATTTCCTTTTCCTGCAACACGCGCAGGAAACGGCTCTGCATTTCCGGCGCCAACTCTCCGATTTCATCCAGGAAAAGCGTGCCTCCATGCGCCAGCTCGAACAATCCCGGCTTGCCGCCCTTGCGGGCGCCCGTGAAAGCGCCGTCGACGTATCCGAAGAGTTCGCTCTCGATGAGGCTCGGCGCGATGGAGGCGATGTTGACCGAGACGAAGGGGGCGTTCTTGCGGCGGCTGTCATTGTGCATGCTCTGGGCGAAGACTTCCTTTCCGGTGCCCGTTTCTCCGTGAATCAACACGTTCGAGTCGTTTCTGGCGTAACTCTTGGCGCGGGCCACCGTCTGCTGCATGAGCTTGGAATGGCCGATCAAGTCGCTGAAATGATAGCGGGCGAAGAGCCGCTTCTCATGGAGGCTGGAGCGTATTTTCGACTCGGACGCCTGAATGTGCGTGACTTCCTGCAAGGTCAGCACGCGCCCCTGGATGGTTTTGTCGAATTCGAGCGGGATGCTGCGCGCGACGACGCTGTTGCCGTTGACGGTCGTGACCTGTTCTTTCTCGACCGGATCGATGACCGCCAGCGCCCTGGAAAAATCGGGCGCCGCGCATGGCGAACCCGTCGAAAAGAGGCGCCGGGCATTGCTGTTGAAGAAGCTGATTTCCTTGTCCGGCGTCACGGCTATCACCGCTTCGTCGATGTTGTCGATGATGGCCTTGAGCTGGGCCGATTGGAGTTTTTCCCTCCGCTTGGCTTCGAGAATGCGGGTCGCTTCCAGCAGCGCCGATCGAATCGGTATCCGGCCGCTTTCGAGTATGACCGCTCTTGCTCCGAGACCGTGAGCCGTGTCGTAGGCCACGCGGCAGCCGATGATCGCCTCCCAGCCGTTCCTGACCATTTGCCGCACTCGCGTCTGAATGGCGGGTTCGCTGTGTTCGGGCTGAATCCGTATCCGCGTCCCGAGAATTTCAAAGTCGCCGATGGCGCCGCTGAACAGGTTTGCCCGGCTCACTATGGCGATGCGCGTGTAGCCTTCCCGCGTCAGGGAACTCAACTGGCTGAGCAATTCGTTGAGGGACATGACGATTTCGACGACACTGATTCCCGGGATCTGCCGGGCCAGGTCGGCGAGTCCGCCGCGGCTGACGACGATCTCGGCCTCCGGGTGGCTTTTTATGACCTTTTGGGCGTTCAGGTCGTCGCTTGTCTCGACGGTGATCGACAGTCCCAGTTCATCGGCCACCTCGGGCGCGATGGCCGAGATGCTGTCCATCGGACTCAGAAAAAGGATTTGGTTCATTTTCGGAAGACAGATCAGCTTGCGGTGCTCCGCGTTTCTGAAACCGTCCTCTGGAATCAATGCGAACCCGGCGGCGCGCCCAGCACCTCTTCCAGGCTCGCCACTTCCAGCGCGGCATCCGCCCGCGTTTCCAGTTGCGCGGCGTCCCCCCGGCGCAGGCGTTCCCGCGCCCACTCCGGCAGCGGCCCGAAACGCCGCGACAACGAGCGCGCCAGCACCGCCGCCTCGCCTTCTTCCCGGCCTCGCATATGGCCCTTTTCCCAGCCGATCCGTTCCAGTTGTTCCGCGATACTCATCATTTTCTCCTTGTGCTCGTCGGGCGACAGATGGATCAGCCGTTCGGTGAACCCTTCAGGGTTCGATCGGTCGCGCTGGCAAGTCACAGCAGATGGCCCAGCGGTTCCAGCAGTTCAATCAAGTCCCGCTGCCAGATGTGTTTCTGCACCAGTTCGAGCAGCGCGATCCGTTTGTGCCGCAGTATCTCATCATCCGGTATGACCGTCACGTCAACCAGCG
>JAITAJ010000005.1 GCA_031284185.1 Accumulibacter sp.
CTGTCGGGCATCGACCTTGCCGTGCCGCAGGGCGAATGGCTGGCGATCATGGGGCCGTCCGGCTCGGGCAAGACGACGATGATCAACCTCATCGGCTGCATGGACAAGCCCAGCGAGGGATCGGTGATCCTCGACGGGCAGGAGCTGAGCGCGCTGTCCGCCGACGAGCTGACCGCCATCCGGCGGAGCAAGATCGGACTCATCTTCCAGCAGTTCCACCTCATCTCCTACCTGACGGCGCTGGAAAACGTCATGATCGCCCAGTATTACCACAGCCTGGTCGACGAGAAGGAAGCACTGGAGGCCCTCGACCGGGTGGGCCTCTCCAACCGGGCGCGGCACCTGCCCAGGCAGCTTTCCGGCGGCGAACAGCAGCGCGTCTGCATCGCCCGCGCGCTGATCAACTATCCCCGAATCATCCTGGCCGACGAACCGACGGGGAACCTCGACGAGGCCAACGAACGGGTGGTCATGGACATCCTGCGCCAGCTTCACCGCGAAGGCAGCACGATCATCGTCGTCACCCACGCGCCGGAAGTCGCCGCCCACGCGGAGCGGACGATCGTCCTGGAACACGGGAAGATCGCCCGCATCACGCGCGGCGGCGAAGCCCCGGCCGTTCCGGCGGGCGGGAGCGCGGCATGAACGCGGGCCAGCCGTTTTGGAGCGCGGGCGTCTCGCCCGCATCTTGCGCCCTTGCCGGCCATCACGCCGCCATTTCCCGCGCCAGACGGGGGTGTCTGGCGATCAGCCGCAGCAGGCAGACGACCCCGCCGGGCGGCGCGAAGCGGCCTTGCTCCCAATCGCGCAGGGTGGCTACCGGGGTTGCGATGAGCGACGCGAATTCGGTCTGGCTCAAGCCGGTTTTTTTGCGGGCCTCACGCAGCAGCCGTTGTTCCGGCGTCGTGACACGCGCGAACTTGCCGGCCTTGACGTCGGCCAGCGAACGGCGGAGGTACGGAATCTTTTGCCCCGCGTCCTTTTCGATGGCGATCGCTGCCGCTTCGATGTCGATGTCTTCAGATTCCGTCATGGCGTGCGCACATTCGCGCGCATTTTTGAAAGGAGGCGGCAATGACACAACGGAAATCATTTCATCCTTTGGCGATGGGTGGAAGCACGGCATGAAAACGGGCAAGTTACTCGGTTTCTGGTTCATCGCCGCCGGGCTGCTGTATTTCCTGATCCCGCTGGTCTTCCCGATCTGCGAGACGACCGGCAAGATGATCATGCGCTGCTTCTGGTCGGCCCGCGCCGAAATGGGCGTCGGCGCGGCGGTGATGTTCGGCGGCTTCTTCTACCTTGGCTCGGAAGACGCGCAGAGGCGCGTCGGCCTCTGCCTGATGATCGGCGTCCTGGCCTGCCTGGGCGCGGCCATCCCGCTCTTCCTCATCGGCGTCTGCGATCACCACGACGCGCCCTGCCGGGCCGGTACCCTGCCGGCCTGGGTGATCGCCAGCGGCTTCCTGCTGCTTTCCGCATGGGGCAAGGCCTGGCGGCTGACCCGGCGGGACGGCTTGCCCGGCCTGGAGGCGAATCATGCCTGAAAGCGCCTTCACCCTGCGCCGTCTCGCCTGGGACAACCTGAAACGCCGTCCCTGCCGGACCGTCAGCCTGGCCGGCATGGTCGCCCTCTTCGCCTTCACCCTGTTCGCCGGAACGATCCTCAACGAAAACCTGAGCCGGGGCCTTGAGAGCCTCGCCGAACGCCTGGGCGCGGACTTGCTCGTCGTTCCCTACGGCTACGAGAAGGAGACCCAGGCCGCGCTCCTGCGGGGAGAGCCGAGCACCTTCTACATGAAGGCCGAGCTCTTGGACGAGGTTCGCCGCCTGCCCGGCGTTCTCCAGGCCTCGCCGCAGTTTTTCCTGGCCTCGCTCGACGCCGGATGCTGCACTTCCAAGGTGCAGATCATCGGCTACGATCCGGCGAGCGATTTCCTCGTGCGTCCCTGGACCAGGGAAAACCGGAGCGCCTTGCGGAGCGGCCAGATCGTGGTCGGTTCCCGGATCATTACCGAAGTGGGCGGCGAGGTCACTCTGTTCGGCACGGTCTTCACCATCGCCGCCAAGATGGAACCCACCGGCATGGGCTTCGATACCTCGGTTTTCATGACCCTCGACGACGTCTACGGCCTGATGCGAAGGGCCGGACTGGCCGAAGGCGATCCCGGCGAGGCGGCGCGGTTCATTTCCTCGATCGCGGTCAGGACCGGGCCGGGGCGTTCGCCGAAGGACGTCGGCAACGAGCTGATGCGCCGCCACGCCATCGACTACGGCCTCGATCTGGTGCTGACCAAGAACCTCGTTTCCGACATCGCCGTCCGCCTGAAAAGCGTTTCCTCGCTGAGCTGGGCGCTGGCCGCCGTATTCTGGATTCTCGCGCTGGCGATCATGGCCATCGTTTTTTCCTCGATCCTGAACGAACGCAAGCGGGAACTCTCCATTTTCCGCATCCTGGGGGCCAGCCGCTCCTGGCTGGGCCGCATGATCCTGCTCGAAGCTTTTCTCATTGGACTCTCCGGCGCGCTGGCCGGCCTGCTGGCCGCCGCGCTCATCCTGTTTCCGTTTTCCACGCTCATTTTCCAGGCCATTGGCCTGCCTCATCTCCAGCTTTCCGGGGCCATGATTGCGGCCTACGCGCTGGCGGTGCTGTTCCTGGCCGGAATGGCCGGGCCGCTGGCCAGCCTCTATTCGGCCCTGTCGATCACCCGCTTCGACATCTATCAAACCTTGCGCGAGGGGGAATGATGCTTCTGGAAATCAACGGCCTGCGGAAAGAATACGAACGCGGCGAACGCCGCTTCGCGGCGGTGGACGATCTTTGCCTGACGCTGGACCGGGGCGGATTCGTCTGCCTCTTCGGGCGCTCCGGCAGCGGCAAGACCACCTTGTTGAACATGATCGCCGGCCTCTTGACCCCCGACGCCGGCGAGGTGCTCTTCGACGGAATCGGGCTGTATTCCCTCGACGACCCGGCGAGAACCGCGTGGCGCAACCGGACGCTCGGCTACATGCCGCAGGGCGCCAGCCTCCTGTCGAACCTCTCCGCCCTGGACAACGTCCGGCTTCCCTTCCATCTCCAGCCCAGAAGCGGGGA
>JAITAJ010000091.1 GCA_031284185.1 Accumulibacter sp.
CATCACGGCGCGCGCCGGAAGATCAGCGAGGTGTTGATGCCGCCGAAGGCGAAATTGTTGCTCATGACGTATTCGCATTCGAGTTCGCGGCCTGTGCCGGTGATGTAGTCCAGTTCCGCGCAGCGCGGGTCGATGTTGTCGAGATTCAAGGTGGGCGAAAACCAGTTCTCCCGCGTCATGGCGATGGAAAACCACGCCTCCAGCGCGCCGGAAGCGCCCAGGGTGTGCCCGATGTAACTCTTCAGCGAGCTGATGGGGATGCCGGGACCGAAGACTTCATGCGTCGCCTGACTCTCGGCGATGTCGCCCAGTTCGGTAGCGGTGCCGTGGCCATTCACATAGCCGATCGCTTCCGGCGAGAGCCTGGCCGAGGCAAGCGCGAGGCGCATCGCTTCCGCCATGGTTTCGGCGCGCGGCTGCGTGACGTGCGCGCCGTCGCAGTTGGTGCCGAAGCCGACGACTTCCGCGTGGATCTTCGCGCCGCGCGCCCTGGCGTGTTCGTATTCTTCCAGGATCAGCGTCCCCGCGCCCTCGCCGATGACGAGGCCGTCGCGGTCGCGGTCGTAGGGGCGCGGGGTGAGCCGGGGCGTGTCGTTCTTCGTGCTGGTGGCAAAGAGCGTGTCGAACACCGCCGAATAACTCGCCCCCAGTTCTTCCGCGCCGCCCGCGATCATGATGTCGGCGTGATCGTGCAGAATGGTCTCGTAGGCGTATCCTATGCCCTGGCTGCCGGAGGTGCAGGCGCTGGACGTGGTGTGCACCCGTCCACGCAGGCCACAGAGGACGGCGATATTGACCGGCGCGGTATGGCTCATCATGCGGATGTAGCTGTTGGCGTTCAGGCCGTTGACGGCATGGTGCTCGATCATGTGGCCGAAATCGGCGATGGCCTGCGTCGACCCCGCCGATGAGCCGTAGGAGACGCCGACCCGCCCGGAACTCAAGAGCGCCTGTTCCTGTAGAAGCCCCGCGTCGGCAAGGGCGAATTCGGTGGCGCGGCAGGCCAGGATCGCCACCCGTCCCATGCTGCGCATGGTCTTGCGGTTGTAGCGTTCCGGCGGCAGGGACGGCATCGCCGCCGGCGCGCCCAGGCGGGTATTCAGGTCCGTGATGTCCTGCCATTTTTCCATGAAGCGCACCGCGTTTTGGCAGGCGCGCAGGCGCGTCCCGATTTCTTCCCAGCTCGATCCCAGGGAGCTGATGCCGCCCATGCCGGTGACGACGACCCGCCTTTCCATTCCCGCGCCCCGGCTCACGACATGCCTCCATTGACGGCGATCACCTGCCGCGTGATGTAGGCGGCATCCTCGCGCATCAGGAAGGCGACCGCGGCGGCGACTTCTTCCGGCTTGCCGACGCGCTGGGCGGGAATCAGGGGCAGGATATGCGTCATGACTTCGGGCGCGGCCATGTCCGTCCCGATGAGACCGGGCGCGACGCAATTGACCGTGATGCGCCGCTTGGCGAGTTCCACGGCGAGCGCCTTGGTCGCGCCGATGACGCCCGCCTTGGCGGCGCTGTAATTGACCTGGCCGCGATTGCCCACCTGCCCGGAAAGCGAGGAGATCGTGACGACGCGCCCCGGCCTGCGCGCCTGCACCATCGGCAGGACGAGCGGACGCAGCACGTTGTAGAAGCCGCCCAGGTCGACGGCGAGCACGCTGTCCCATTCCTCGTCCGTCATGGCGGGAAAGGCGTTGTCGGCGGCGATGCCGGCATTGCACACCACGCCGTAATAGACGCCATGCGCCTCGATGTCGGCAAGCAGGGTTTTTCGCGCCTCGTCGCGGTTGGAAACGTCGAATTGCAGGATGCGCGGCGGGTTGGCGTTCCCGCCCAATTCCCCGGCCAGCGCCTCCAGGCGCGCACGGTTCCGGCCATGCAGCACCGGCAGAAAACCGTCCGCCGCAAGCCGTCGGGCGATGGCTTCGCCGATGCCGCGCGAGGCGCCGGTAATCAACACGCTTGGGGAAGGCGAATGTTCCATGTTCATGATGTCGTCGAGATATAGGCGTCCATATCCCGGGGCTGAAAGACCATCAGCCGGGCATGGGCGACCGGTTCGTTTTCAGGATGATAAATCGCGCAGTCCATGACGCCGAGTCCTTCCGCGTCGCGCCAATCTTCCCGCGCCTCGACGGTGAGCGTCTCGCCCGCGGCGAATCCATCCACCCGGCTCGTGAATCTGCGCGCCGACACCAGAAAGCCAACCCGGACCGCCTCGCCCTGCTGCCGGGCTTCCCAGCCGACCAGCGCCCCGACGGCCTGCGCCATGTATTCGACACCCACGTAGGCGGGAACCTGTCCCTCCCGGCAAAAGGGGCTGTCCATCCGCAAGGTGACGGCGCAGCGGATGCATCCCGTTTCGACTGCGAGCACCTCATCCAGCAGCACCATGCGTCCGCGATGCGGCAGGTATTCCGCGACGGGCAGACGGGGTCTCATGCCGATTTTCCTTGGGTTGCGCGGCATGGCCGCCAGCTATTTTTCATCATGACTCCGGGGATGATTCGTCTTCGCCGTTTTCCCGCGCCAGGATCAGCGCCGCGTTGCTGCCGCCGAAAGCGAAGGAGGTCGAAAGCGCGTATTGTACCGGCATTGCCGCGCGTTCGCCCAGCGACACCAGGCGCAAGGGCGGATCGTCCGGGTCGGGAACGCCGTCCCACAGGTGCGGCGGCAGGCGGCCTTCGGCGTCGGCGAGCGTCAGCCAGCAGATTGCCGCCTCCAGCGCCCCCGCCGCGCCAAGGGTGTGGCCGGTGAGCGGCTTGGTCGAACTCATGGGCGCGCCGCCGGGAAAGCACGCCGCCATCGCCCGACTTTCCATGGCGTCGTTCTGCCGGGTGGCGGTGCCGTGCAGATTCACGTAACCGATGGCCGCGGCGTCGATGCCCGCGCGCGCGAGCGCCGCCCGGATCGCCTGTTTCGCGCCCCTGCCCGTCGGCTCCGGCGCGGAAATGTGATAGCCGTCGGAACACGCTCCCCAGCCGGCAAGCCGGATGCGCGGCGCATTGTCTGGCCGCTCGCGGCTCACCAGGAAAAGCGCGGCGGCTTCGCCGATGTTGATGCCCTTGCGGTTGCCTGAAAACGGCTGGCACGCTTCGGGCGACACGGCTTCCAGCGCCGAAAACCCCGCGACGGTGAAGCGCGTCAGGGTATCCACGCCTCCGGCCAGCACCAGGTCGGCCATGTCCGCCCCGATGAGGCGGGCGGCGGAAATCAGCGCCTTGGCGCTGGAAGTGCAGGCGGTCGATACCGCATAGGCCGGCCCCGCCGCGCCCAGCGCATCGGCGAACATGCGCGCTGGCGAACCGAGTTCCTGCTGCGAATAATGGAATCCTGGCGGCCAATGCCCGTGTTCGGCGCGAAAGCGCGCCGCGGTCTCCGCCTCGAACATGCCGGACGTGCTGGTGCCGATTACCACCGCGACGCGCGCGGACGGCAGACCGGCGGCCAGCCCGCGATAGTCCGCCTCGATCCGGGCAAAGGCGGCCAGCGCCAGGGCGTTGTTGCGCGTGCGTTGCTCCACCGGCAAAAAGCCGACATCCGGCAGCGCCACGTCCGCCAGGCCGAGCGTCAGCGGCTGGCCGGGGCTGAAGGCGTCGCTTGTCCGCATACCGGCGCGCTCGCCCCGGAACAGAGCCTCGCGGACGGCGGCGAGATCGCCGCCCAGCGCGCACAACAGGCTGGGCGGATAGAGCCAGACGGACGGCAGGCTCACAATTTCTGGAGCGAATCGGCTTCGATTTCGACGGAAACCGCCCAATCCCGGTCGACCTCGCCGCGAATCTCGATGGCGTCCTTGGCTTCGACCGTTTGTCTGCGCCAGAGATCGTCGTCGATCTCGACCACGATTTCCCCGCTGGCGTCCCGGAAGAAATACTTTTCGTCGCCCAGGCCGCGCGCGCCGCCCTGCGCGAACGCCGCCGCGCCCAGGGCAAGGCTCGCGCAGAAGACAAGAAGAAAAGGGAATTTTTTCGTCATGGCATTCTCCTGAAATTTGAACGGGAAGATGGCGAAGATACGGAGATCACCGCTTCTTTACTTGCGATACCCGCCGTGTTCCGACTGGTTTCGACAGGATATTCTACGCGATTCCGGCGCTTCCCCGGATAATGCCGCCTGTATTTCCGTTTCCCGATGACCGTCCTTTTGACAGTCCTTTCCATGCTCGCCGAAAGTTACTTCCGCCCCCCCTCGCTTCCCGCCGTGTCTTCCAGCAGGCTTTTCGTCGCGGCGGCGAGGTAGGCGTCCAGCATTTTTTGCAGGGCGGCGGCGGCTTCGTCCGTGTGGAGCGTCACGTTCGGGTTCGCGCCCAGTTGCCAGGCGTAGAGGCGCGCCTTGCCGTTCTTCGGGAGGACCAGGATCTGTTCGCCGCGCACAATGGCGACGGTCTGGTCGCTGCCCGAAGGCTTGATCACGGCAATGCCCCTGTCGTCTTCCGGCAGGTTCAGAAGGTCGCGTCCCCAGCACTGATGGCGCGTCCCGCCGCCCAGACGCCCCATGATGGTGGGAACGACATCCACCTGCGCGCCGACGGTTTCCCGCGTCGCGCCGAATTTCTCCCGGATGCCCGGCGCGAGGAGGAGGAGCGGCACGTGAAAGCGGTACAGATCCATTTCGGTGAGCTGCTCGAAACTGCCGAAACCGTGGTCGCCCAGGACGACGAACAGCGTCTCCCGATAATAGGGCGAGGCTTTCGCCCGCGCGAAAAATTGTCCGAGCGCCCAGTCGGAATAGCGCATGGCGGTCAGGTGCGTGTCCAGGGAGCCGTATCCCGTGACGCGGGGAACGGGCAATCTTTCCGGCAGGGCATAGGGCGTGTGATTGGAAAGGCTTTGCAGGAGCGCGTAGAAGGGTCTTTCCCCGGCGGCGAGTTTTTCCAGTTCCTCGTTGGCGCGCGAAAACATGTCCTCGTCGGAGACGCCCCAGGTGGGGTCGGAAAAGACCGGATTCACGTACTCGTTGCGCCCGATGAAGGTGGTCATGCCCTGGTTGCCGAAGAACCCGGATTGGTTGTCCCAGGCGAAATCGCCGTTATAGACGTAGACATCCCGGTAGCCGCGCGCGCCCAGCAACTGCGGCAGGCCGGAAAAGCCATGCCCGCCTTCCGGCGTCTGCATCAGGTATTCAAAACCCGGCAGATTGGGAAAACAGGCCATGGTGGCGAACGTGCCTTGATGCGTGTGCGTGCCGTTGCTGAAAAAGCGGGTGAAAAGGAGTCCCTCTTGGGCGAGCGCGTCGAAATGGGGCGTGATGCCGCCGGATGCGCCCAGCGCGCCGACATGGCGTCCGGCGAAACTCTCCAGCAGGATGACCACCACGTTCTTCACCGGCAGGGTGTTTTGGGGCGGCGGGGAAAAATCCCGGCGCAGCGCCGCCGTACCGGCGTCCACGAGCGTGTCGTGGGGGGTGAGCAGCATGTCACGCGCAATTTTCAGGGCGTCGGCGGGCGGCAGGGCGGATTTCCAGGCGTTGTCCCGATGGGCGGAAAAGCGGGCGCGCGCCGCGTCGGCCAGGGTGAGGACGCCGTTCAATCCCAACTGGTTGGCGAACATGGAATCGGTGGTATAGGCGTCGCCCCAGCGCAGCGGCGGCCCCTGCCGCAAGGTGCCGCGCGCGGCCAGGGTGAGCAGCAGCAGGCAGAGGAGGAAGGCCGCGCCGCGTTGCAGGCGGGAGATGTCCGTCCTCGCGCCGGGGGCGGGGCGCGTATGGCGTTCGATGAAGCTGAAAAAGCGCGAAAAGAGCCAGACGGCGAGCATCCAGACCAGCAGGAGGCGCACGACCGGAAAGCCGTGCCAGATCATGCGCAACACCGTTTTCGGGTCTTCCGCGAGATACTGGAAGACGAGGCCGTTCAGGCGCTGATGGAATTCGCGGTAGAAATCGAGTTCGATGACGCCCAGCAACAAGACGAGGGATGCCGCCAGCGAAAAATAGCCGCGCGCCACGCCGCGCGCCGCCATGAGCCGCTCGCTGCCCAGGGTGAACAGGAGCGGCAGGAGCAGGAAGGCGGCAAGTCTGAGATCGAAGCGCAGGCCGTTATGGAAGGCTTCGAGAAAGACGCCGACGGGCGTATCCCCGATCAGTTCCCGGTTGTAGAGAAGGAGGGCGAGCCGCAAAAGACCGAGGAGGAGGAGCAGCGCCGCCCCGTTTGCGCAGAGAAAGGCCAGATGAC
>JAITAJ010000104.1 GCA_031284185.1 Accumulibacter sp.
CGGAAAGGTTGACCAGCAGGATTTTGTCTTTTGCCATCGATGGCGCGATCTTCATCGCGTGCGCCACGGCATGGGCGGATTCCAGCGCCGGGAGGATGCCTTCCAGCCGGCACAGCGCATGGAAGGCCCGCAGCGCCTCGGCGTCGTCGATCGCCACGTATTCGGCGCGCCGGGTGTCCTTGAGCCAGGCGTGTTCGGGGCCGACGCCGGGATAATCGAGGCCGGCGGACACCGAATGCGTCTCGGAGATCTGCCCGTTCTCGTCCTGCAGGAGATAGCTGCGGTTGCCGTGCAGCACGCCGGGACGCCCGGCGGTCAGCGAGGCCGCGTGACGCCCGGTCTCGATGCCGTCGCCCGCCGCCTCGACACCGATCAGGCGCACGTCCTCATACGCGACATAGGGGTGGAAAATGCCCATCGCGTTGGAACCGCCGCCGACGCAGGCAATCACCGCGTCCGGCTGGCGACCGCACAGTTCCGGCATCTGGGAGAGGCATTCGCGTCCGATCACCGTCTGGAAATCCCGCACCATCATCGGGTACGGATGCGGACCGGCAACGGTGCCGATGATGTAGAAAGTGCCCGAGACATTCGTCACCCAGTCGCGCATGGCCTCGTTGAGCGCGTCCTTGAGCGTCCTGGAGCCGCCTTCCACCGGCGTCACCACGGCGCCCAGCAGTTTCATCCGATAGACGTTGGCAGCCTGCCTTTTCACGTCCTCCGATCCCATGTATACCACGCAGTCCATGCCGTAGCGCGCGGCGACGGTGGCCGCGGCCACGCCGTGCTGACCGGCGCCGGTCTCGGCGATCACGCGCTTCTTGCCCATGCGGCGGGCGAGCATGGCCTGGCCGACGCAGTTGTTCACCTTGTGCGCGCCGGTATGGTTCAGGTCCTCGCGCTTGAGATAGATTTGCGCTCCGCCCAGCTCGTCCGACAGACGCTTGGCGTGATAGATCGGGCTGGGCCGTCCGACGTAGTGTTTCAGTTCATGCTCGAACTCGGCGATGAATTGGGGATCGCGCCGGGCGGCCGCGTAGGTTTCTTTCAGTTCGGCAAGCGCGGGAATCAGCGTTTCGGCGACGAAGACGCCGCCGTAGATGCCGAAATGGCCGCGCGCGTCGGGCAGATCGTAGGGAGTGACAGTCATTGGGTTTCCTCGATGCGGTTGAAGCGGGGGAGGGGGGAAAAAGGAAAAGTGAGCCGGATGATCGGCGCGATCATCCACGCCGGATGTGATCGGCAAAAAACCGCCGCCAGCAATCACGGGTGCGTCCGCCACAGGTCTTGCGCATCGTTCCGTCCGGTTCCCGATAGTGGGTCAAACATTTGCTGCCGCCCGCGCGGCGGCGATGAAAGCGCGAATCTTTGCCGCGTCCTTGATGCCTCTTGCCGTTTCGACGCCCGACGAGACATCGACCGCCGCCGGTCTCACCCGGGCGATGGCCTCGCCGACGTTGGCGGCGTCCAGCCCGCCCGACAATACCAGCGGCTTTGGCCGCTCGGACGGAATCAGACGCCAGTCGAAGGGCTTGCCGCCGCCGCCGTAAGCCTCGGCGAAGGCATCGGCCAGGATGGCCTGCGCCGCGGGAAAGTCCAGCGCGTATTGTAACAAATCGAATCCCGGCTTCACGCGCGCCGCCTTGATGTACGGGCGGTTGAACTGCCGGCAGTAGGCGTCGTCCTCGTCGCCGTGGAATTGCAGGAGGTGCAGCGGCACCGCCTCCAGCGTTTCGCGCACGCGGCTCGGTTCGGCGTTCACGAACAGGCCGACCACGCTGACGAAGGGCGGCGCGAGAAGCGCCAGCCGCGCCGCCCGCGCCAGTTCGACGTGGCGCGGACTCGGCGGATAAAAGACCAGGCCCAGCGCGTCGGCGCCGGCGTCGATGGCCGCTTGCGCGTCTTCCGCGCGTGTCAGACCGCAGATTTTGATTCGCATGGATCGGAAGGCAGAGGTCAGAATCTTGAGAAGACAGAAGACGGAAAAACCCAAGGCCCGGTTTTTCGTTCCTCACCCGGCGTGAAGCGCCCAAGGCGATTCCTCTCCTGTCTTTTCAGGATTCCATCCTCTGGAACTTCCGCGCCCGCTCGGCGTCGGCATCGGGCAGCGGCCGCCTGAGCGGGGAATCGGTCGGCAAGGCGCGGCGTTCGGCCCCGGTACTGCGTCCATGAATGGGCCGCGCGCGGTTTCGACGCTCGAGCCACGGCCTCTTCGACACCGCGGACGATCAGACTCGGCATGATATGAACCTTTTGAGCAAGTAATTGGCGACGGGCGTTCGGGCCCGTCGCTCGAAACGAAGCGGGAAGGGGGGTGCGTTCCCTCCCCGGTCGTCTCGACCAGAGCGGGTTTGCGATGAGACCGCCATCCAAGCCATGACGCTTCGATCAAAAAAAAAAAGAGCTGCCTTATTCCCGCATTGGAAAATGGACTCGAACATGGACTCGAACACGGACTCTTTCCCGCGCGTCGGCAAGCGTGTCTCTTGCCTGCCGTCCCTCTGAATCCATCGCCTTCCTGCGAGGGGGATAGTGTAATTCCAAAGATTGGACTTTCGCCAGATCATCCTGGGCGATGTGTCTTGAAGCGCGCCGGCACGTATCACGGCCCCGAACCCGGTGATCTGCGGCGGAAAAACCTTCCACCCCCGGATTGGATCGGGGACGAACCCGTCGAGGCCCGGCGGAAAGGGGGCAAGGCCAAGGACGCGGAGGCGCCGATCAGAAGTTTTCCGCCGAATGTTTTCCGAGGCATGAATCGCCTCGCGGAACCACGGCATCCCGCGAATGCGGGTTTCGGGCATCCGTCGGCTGACAGTACGGGACGTTCTCGGTTAAAATGTCCGATTAGCGCGAGAGTGGCGGAATGGGTAGACGCACTGGATTTAGGTTCCAGCGCTGCAAGGCGTGGGGGTTCGAGTCCCTTCTCTCGCACGTTGCGGTATGAGCATGCCAAAGCAGACTTTTTGGAGACTTCAAGGAATCTCAATGGAAACCAACGCCACGACTCCCGTTGCCGAAGCCACACCAGAGCACAGTGTTCTCGAACGCCGCCTGGACCTGTCGGTCGTCATTGCCGATCTGGACAAGGATACCGATCAGCGCCTGAGACGGATGGGCAAGAACCTCAAGATGCCTGGCTTTCGTCCGGGCAAGGTGCCGTTCAACATCATCAAGCAGCAGTACGGGCGGGAAGCCCATATCGACGCCTTGAACGAGTCGCTGGAAAAATCCTTCGGCGAGGCCGTCAAGGCGCGGCAGCTCCGTGTCGCGGGAAGCCCGAGGATCGAGCAGAAGAAGACCGGGAGCGCGACGCATCTCGAATTCACGGCGGTGTTCGAGGTCTACCCGGAGATTCGGATCGTCGGCCTGGAGGGCATCGAGATCGAGCGCCCGACCGTCGAAATCAGCGCGTCCGACCTGGAAAATACCCTGAACGTGTTGCGCAGGCAGCGCGTCCGCTACGAGCCGGTCGATCGCGCGGCGGCCAGGAACGATCGCGTGATCGTCGATTTCCTCGGCAAGAAGGATGGCGTGCCCTTCCAGGGCGGCGAGGGCAAGGATTATCCGTTCGTGCTTGGCGAAGGCGCGATGCTGGCGGATTTCGAGAATGCGGTGGAGGGACTCGGAGCGGGCGAATCGAAGACTTTCGAGCTGAGCTTCCCGTCCGGCTACCACGCCAAGGATCTGGCCGGACGGACGGTCAGCTTCGAGGTCACGGTCAAACAGGTGAGCGAGGCGATCCTGCCGGAAATCGATGCCGAGTTCGCCAGGTCCCTGGGCATCGCCGACGGCGACGTCGACAGGATGCGCGCCGAAATCGAAACCAATCTGAGACGCGAGGTGAAGAACCGCCTGAAAACCCGCGTCAAGAACCAAGTCATGGACGTCCTGTTCAAGACCCACCCGATCGAAGTGCCCAGGGCGCTCGTCGAGGCGGAAATCGATCATCTGATGCAGGATGCCCGTCAGGACATGGAACAGCGCGGCGGCCGGAAACTGAAGGACCTGAAGGACTTTCCCATGCGGCGCGAATGGTTCACCGACAAGGCCAAGCGCCGCGTCGGCCTCGGGCTGCTTATCTCCGAGATCGCCAGACTCCACGAACTGCGCGCCAGGCCCGAACAGGTCAGGTCGATCGTCGAGGAAACCGCGCAAAGCTACGAATATCCAGAAGAAGTCATCCGCTGGTACTATGCCCAGCCGCAGCATCTGGTCGAAATCGAGGGCCTGGTCGTCGAGGACAACGTCGTCGAATGGGCGCTGTCGGGCGCCCGGGTCATCGACAAGGCCATCGCCTTCGACGAGTTGATGGGCCGCGCGGCTGGCCGGGGAGCGCCGGCATGAGCCTCGATCGCGCGGCGATGGAAGGCCCCTGGGAGCCGCAAGGTCTGGGCATGGTGCCGATGGTCATCGAGCAGAGTGGCCGCGGCGAACGCGCCTACGACATCTATTCGCGGCTCTTGAAGGAGCGCGTGATCTTCCTGGTCGGGACGGTCAACGACGCGACGGCCAATCTGGTCGTGGCGCAGCTTCTCTTCCTCGAAGCCGAAAATCCCGACAAGGACATCCACTTCTACATCAATTCGCCGGGCGGGTCGGTCTCGGCCGGGCTGTCGATCTACGATACCATGCAGTTCATCAAGCCGGACGTGTCGACCCTGTGTCTCGGACAGGCGTGTTCGATGGGCGCCTTCCTGCTCTGCGCCGGCGCCGGGGGCAAGCGTTTCGCGCTGCCCAACTCGCGCGTGATGATTCATCAGCCGATGGGCGGCTTCCAGGGCCAGGCGTCCGACATCGCCATCCACGCCAAGGAGATCCTTTCCCTGCGCGCCAAGCTCAACGAGATCATGGCGCGTCAAACCGGGCAATCGATCGAGCGGATCGAGCGGGACACCGACCGCGACAACTTCCTGTCGGCGGAAGAAGCGGTGGCCTA
>JAITAJ010000107.1 GCA_031284185.1 Accumulibacter sp.
ACCACAAGGTCAAACCCGGCGTATCGAAGGCCAGAGTCAGTGTTTTTTCCTACGGCGAAAACCAGCCGCCATTGCGCTGGGAAGCCGATGTGAAACAGCAGGCGGACATGGATTCACTGGAAGGATTGCAATCCAGACTGAAAAATCTTGGTTTCGAATGAGCCGCTGGTCCAGGGCGGGCGTGCTGGAGCGGGTTTTCGAGCGGCTGCAGCGTGCTCAGATCCTCCGGCTCAAAATCGAGGCCGTCTCGCTGGACAGTAGCTCGGTCAACGTGCATCCCGACGGGAGCGGGGCGCTGAAAAAAACGGCGCCCAATCCATTGGGAAATCCCGTGGGGGATGGAATACCCAAATTCATTGGGTTGCCACGGATGATCGAACGGTCATAGCGTTTTCGCTTTCGCCCGGGCAGGCCCATGACGCGCCGCAAGGCCGCAAGCGACGGCGCCAGATCGGGGCGGTGGCTCGCCCTGTTCATCTGTTGATGGATCGTGCCTGCGAAGGAGAAGAAACTCGCCAACTGGCGCTCGATCTCGGATATCTTCCTGTTTATGCAGGATGAGTCTACCGCTTTGGGGTACACTACCCTTCCTCGCGGGAAGGGGGGCAAAAACCCGCGTTCCCGCGAATGGAAAAAAATCCAGACCGAGTCCATTCCCAATGCAGGAATATCATAAGAATTTTTTAAATCAAAGAGTTACGGCCTGGATGAGATTCCTGCCGTCTTCTGTCTTCTCAGATTTCTGGAAGCGATGCTTCGCCGCCGCGCTGTGCTTGGCCGCGCCGTTTTTTGCCCTTGCCGACCCGCTCTCCGAGGCGCGCGCGCGCCTCGCGCCGGAGCCGATGACGCGGGGCGAGTTCGTGCAGACGCGAGAACTTGCCGGCATCAGGAAAGCGCTCGTCTCGAACGGGCGTTTCGTGGTGGTACGCGGGCTTGGCGTCCTCTGGGAGGACCTCGCGCCCTTCGCCCGAACGATGCGGCTCACCCGGAGCGAAATCCTGCAAACGGCCGACGGCCAGACCCTGATGCGCCTGTCGGCGGACAAGGAGCCGGTGGTCGGCATCATCACCGGCATCCTGTTCGGCGTGCTCGCGGGCGATCTCGACGCGCTCGCCCGCGGCTTCGACGCCTCCGGCGAGGTGGAAAACGGGCGTTGGCGGCTCGAATTCACGCCCAAGGACGCTCATCTCGCCCGCCTGATCCGTACGCTCGCCATGCGCGGCGCGCGCGACATCGAACAGGTCGAGATCATCAGCGCCGCCGGGGACGCGACGCGCATCGAATTCCGGGCAATCTCCCATGCCCGCGAGATTCCGGCGGACGTGCGGGGGCGTTTCGAGTGAACGCGCATCCGCGGCCGTCCCGCCTCGCCTGGGCGCATCGCCGGCTGGCGTGGTCGTGGCTGGCGCTTCTGCTTGGCGCGGCGTGCTTCCTCGTGACGGGATATCCGGTCTGGGTGACGCGCGTCGACACCGACCTCCTCGCGCTCCTGCCGCAGGATGAGCGCCGCCCGATGCTTGAAACGGCGATGAAGGCGCTCGCCGCGCACGGAGAGCGGCAACTGGCGCTGCTCGTATCGGCCAGTGACGAGGCGGCGACACGGCGGGTGGCGGGCGAGGCGCGCGCGGCGCTCGCCGGGTCCGGTCTCACGGAGCAGACGGGCGCGTCGGCCTTCCCCGGCGATTTCTATTTTCCCTATCGCTTCGGGCTGATGACCGCCGCCGACCGCGAATGGGCCGCCTCCGCGACGGTCGAGGCGGCGACGGCGCGCGCCCTGAATCGCGCCTATGCGCTGTTTACGCCGGGCGCCGTGTCCTGGCGGGACGACCCTCATGGATTCTTCGGCGATTGGTTGCAGGGCCTGGGCGAAGCCACGCCCGTCCGCCCGTCCGGCGGCGAACTGATGGTCGGGCGCGCGGGCCGGGTTTACGCGGCGCTGAGCTTCGTCTTGCCGAAGAGCGCGTTCGATTCCGATTTCCAGCAGGAACTCCTCGCCGGGTTGAGCGACGCGCGCGCGCGCGCGCTGACCATCGACCCGAAGGCGCGTTTCCTGCGCGCCGGGGTCGTGCTGCACGCGGCGGACGCGTCGCGCAAGGCGCGCGATGAAATGAACCTGATCGGATGGGGTTCCCTTTTCGGCATTTTCCTTCTGATCGGCTTCGTCTTCCGGAGCGCGTATGCCCTGGCGCTCATCGCCGTGTCGCTCGCCGCCGGAACCGTCGCCGCGCTCGCCACGGTCTTCCTGCTCTTCGAGCGCGTGCACCTCCTCACCCTCGTCTTCGGCGCGAGCCTCGTCGGCGTCGCCGCCGACTATGCCATCCTCGTGTTCGCGCAGCATCTGGGTAGCGAGGAGCCGGTGTGGGAGCGTTTCCGGCGGCTCCTGCCGACGCTGGTCATGGTGCTGGCGACGCCCGCGCTCGCGTATTTCGCGCTGGCGGCGACGCCGTTTCCCGGACTCGAACAAATGGCGGTTTTCGCCGTGAGCGGCATCTTCGGCGCCTGGGCGAGCGTGCTGTGCTTTTATCCCTACCTGCTGCCCGCCACCCTGCCGCTGCCGAAGAATGCCGATCCGATGAAGCGCCTGCTCGACCGTTGGCCGCGCTGGCGCGGCAACGCCGGGACCCTGGCGTTCGCGCTCGTCTTCGTCGCCGCCGCCGCGGGCGGCATCAGCCAATTGCGCGTCGATGACGACATTCGCGCCCTGTTCGCCGGCGATGCCCGGTTGATGGACGAACAGCGGCAGGTTTCGGAAATCCTGCGTCTGCCGAGTCCGGCCCAGATGTTTCTGGTGAGCGGCGAGAATCCCGAGGCGCTGCTGCAAGCCGAGGAAGCCCTGATCGAACGCCTGCGTCCCTTGGTGAAAGAGGGAAGGCTTGGCGGTTACGAAGCGGTGAGCCGCTATCTGCCGTCCGCCGCGCGCCAGCGCGAGGCCATCGCCCTGCGGGAACGCCTGCGCGCAAGCCTCGACCGGATCGCCTCCGAACTCGAATCGTCCGGGAACTGGGATGCCGGCGCGGAAAAGTCGCCGATCCTGACGCCGGAAACCTGGCTCGCCGCGCCGGTGAGCGCGCCGTTCCGCGCCCTGTGGCTCGGCGCGGTCGATGAAACCCGCGCCGCGCCGCGCCATGCCTCCATGCTGCTGCTGCGCGGCATCGCGGGGGCGGATGCCGTCTCCAGTCTCGCCGCGCTGGCGGGGGAAAATGGAACGAGCGGAACGAGCGGAACGAGCGGAACGTCGAGAGTGGAATGGGTCGACCAGACGCGCGAGATTTCCACTCTGCTGGCGCGTTATCGCGGCCTGCTCGGAAAAACGCTGCTCGCCGCCTGCCTTGCCGCGCCGCTGCTGCTCTTCCCGTTCTTCGGGCCGGACGTGTGGCGCATCGTCGCGCCGGTGTTCTCGGCGGGCGCGCTCACGGTGGCCTTCATGGGCTACGCGGGGATACCGTTCCAGATGTTGAGCGTTCTCGCGCTTCTCTTCACGGTCGGCATGGGCGTCGATTACGCCATCTTCCTGCAAGCGCGGCAGGCGCACGCGCATACCCTGCTGGCGACGACGCTGGCCGCCTCGCTCACGCTGCTCTCGTTCGGCCTGCTTTCGCTGTCCCGGACTCCGGCCCTGCGCGCGCTGGGACTCACCGTCACCCTGGGCGTGAGCTTTTCCTGGCTGCTCACGCCGGTTTTTTTACGAAAGAATCCGAATGCCCCCATCCGATGAGCGCTTTCTTTACGACGAGGACGCTGTCGAGTCTGCCGACGCCGTCACGGAAGCGCAGCGCATCGCTTTCGGCCCGATTCTCTTCCAGGCCGCCGTCTGTCTGCGCGATTTCGGCATTCTGGCTCATCTCAAGCGCCGTGGCGCCCAGGGCGCGGCCCTGGACGAGATCGCCGGGGACTCCGGCCTGAGCGCGTATGCCGCGGGCGTTCTGCTCGACGCGGGACTCGCCGCGCGCATCCTTTTCGAGAAAGACGGACGTTTTTTCCTGGGGCGCGTGGGCCTGTGCCTGCTCGGGAACACGATGACGCGCGTCAACATGGACTACGTGCGCGACGTCTGCTATGCGGGCATGGCGAACCTCGGCCAGGCGCTGAAGGAAGGGAAACCGGCGGGGCTCAAGGTCTTCGGCGACTGGCCGACGATCTATCCGGCCTTGTCTTCCCTGCCGGAACCGGCGAGGACGAGCTGGTTCGCCTTCGATCACCATTATTCGGACGATGCCTTCGAGCTGGCGCTGGCGCACGTCTTTCGCCACCGGCCCGGCCACATCTACGACCTCGGCGGAAACACGGGACGCTGGGCCTTGCGCTGCGCGGCGCATGACCGCAAGGCGCGCGTGACGGTGCTCGACCTGCCGGAGCAACTGGCCTTGCTGGAACGCGAAATCGGCAAGGAAAGCCCGGATGTCGCCGCGCGCATCGGCATGTATCCCGTCGACATTTTGCGGGACGGGCCGTTGCCGGGTGAAGCCGATGTCTGGTGGATGAGCCAGTTTCTCGATTGTTTTTCAGAGGCGCAGATCGCCGGGATTCTGGCGAGAGTTCGCCGGGCCATGAAACCGGGGGCGCGTCTTTTCATCCTGGAACCGCTGTGCGACCGCCAGCGTTTCGAGGCCGGCGCGCTGACGCTCGCCGCGGTATCGCTCTACTTTACGTGCATGGCCAACGGCAACAGCCGTTTTCTCCGCTTCCGTATGCTGGAGGAATGCCTCGCGCGGGCCGGATTCGTGACGGAAGAAGTCATCGACGGATTGGGCATCGGCGGGCATACCTTGATGATCGCCGTGCCCGGAGAATGACTTGACCGCGAAGAGCCAATGAGGCGCGGCCTCCATGATTCGAAAGGAAGTCATCTCGAAAGCCGCGGGCAAGGCGGGGTTCAGGAATCCGCTGCAGTTTCAGGGACAGTACTTCGACCATGAGACGGGGTTGCACTATAACCGGTTCAGGTACTATGACCCGGAAACGGGAAGATTTATATCGAAAGAC
>JAITAJ010000149.1 GCA_031284185.1 Accumulibacter sp.
ACCTTCTACGCCTTCCTCGCCCAACTGGCCGAGCTTGCCGCGGCCCTGCTGCTGGCGCCGCTGCTGGTCGGCTGGATCAACCAATGCCGCGCCTGGTTGCAGAACCGCTCGGCGCCGCCGCTCTTGCAGACCTACTACACGCTGCACAAGCTCTTCCACAAGGACGTGCTGCTGGCGCACAACGCCTCGCCCTTGTTCTGCGCCGCGCCCTACGCCATCTTCGCCTGCATGGCGCTCGCCTCGGCCATCGTGCCGACCCTCTCCACCACCCTGATCCTCGCGCCCGCCGCCGACGCCATCGCCTTCGTCGGCCTGTTCGCGCTGGCCCGCGTCTTCATCGCCCTGGCCGCGATGGACGTCGGCACCGCCTTCGGCTCGCTCGGATCGCGCCGCGAGATGCTGATCGGCTTTCTCGCCGAACCGGCGCTCCTGATGATCTTCTTCACGACCTCGCTGATCTCGCGCTCGACCTCGCTCTCCTCGATCGTCGACACGCTGGCCGCCACCGATTTCGTCATCTACCCGAGCCTGGCCTTCGCCGGCACGGCCTTCGTCATGGTCTCGCTGGCCGAGAACGCGCGCGTGCCGATCGACAACCCGACGACCCACCTGGAACTGACGATGATCCACGAGGCGATGATCCTCGAATATTCCGGGCGGCATCTGGCGCTCATCGAATGGGCCTCGGCCCTGAAACTGTTCGCCTATTCCTGTCTCGGCATCGCCCTGTTCATCCCGTTCGGCATCTCGGCGACGGCCAGCCCCCTGGCGATGGTGACGGCCGCCGGCTTCATGTTGCTCAAGCTGGCGGTCGGCGGTTTCGGCCTGGCGCTGATCGAAACCCTGAGCGCCAAGATGCGCGTCTTCCGCGCCCCGGAATTCCTCGGCACTGCCTTCCTGCTGGCGGTTCTGGCCATGCTCACGCATCTCTTGCTGGAGGCGGGCCGATGACCCTCTTCTTCTCCTTCTCCAGCCAGCTCATCAACCTCTGCGCGGCGATCATGCTCCTGCTCGGCTTCGCCATGCTGGCGCAGCGGCGCATCCTGTCGCTGGTCAACCTGTTCATGATGCAGGGCCTCGCGCTCTTCGCCTCGACGCTCATCGTCGCGCACTCCACCGGCCAGAGCCACCTCTACTGGTCGGCGGCGCTGACCCTGACGCTCAAGGTCATCGCCCTGCCGTGGATACTGCACCGGCTGATCCGCCAGCTGTCGATCAAGTGGGACGTGGAAACGATCATCAACATCCCGACCACGATGCTCTTCGGCATCGCGCTGGTCGTCGTCGCCTTCAACGTCGCGCAGCCGATCTCCCAGCTCTCGGGCACGATCACGCGCGCCACCATCGGCATCGCGCTGGCCTGCGTCCTGCTGTCCTTCCTGATGATGATCACGCGCAGCAAGGCCGTGCCGCAGGTCATCGCCTTCCTGGCGATGGAAAACGGCCTCTTCTTCGCCGCCACCAGCGCCACCTACGGCATGCCGATGGTCGTCGAATTCGGCATCGCGCTCGACGTGATGGTCGGCATGGTCATCTTCGGCGTGTTCTTCTTCCAGATCCGGCAGCAGTTCGACAGCCTGGACATCCGCCTCATGGAAAGGATCAAGGAAGAATGAAAATTCACGCTTTATTCAAATCATCATGAAAGGAGGAGGGCAATGGGTTTGCTGGATAGTTTGCTGGACATGTTCGGGGGCGACAGGAACAAGAAATTCATCGAAGCGCACCGGGTGTCTCCCAAAAAGGAGCCGCTCTTGACCGTGGGCGCGTTATTGACCTATGCCAATGAACATCCCGCGCAGGTTCTCGCGACGCTCCCGGACACGGTTCAGAATCCGCGCGACATCCTGTCGACGATGCAGATACACGGCGCGGAAAACCTGCGGGAAAGCGTTGCCTGGCTCTTCAATGAGGGAAACCGGTTCGAGATGGACGAGATGTTCAAGACATACAAAGGCGGCAATGCCGACGCCATTTCCGGTGTCCAGAAAAAGATGTACGAAAACATGCTGGAGTACATGGACGGGAATCCGCTGTACGAGGCCAACAGAAACATCAAGAAAATGACCCGCGCCTTTGCCGAATCGGTGAATGGCTGCGTCGCGTGGGATGTGGAACGGGCAGCGTTCTGGGCGCGCATGGCGGTGAACGCGGGCTTCATTCCCGAAGACGAAGCCTGGGAAATCCTGCGGGCTTGTCACAAGTACGTAAAAGGCCATTTTTCGACCTGGGCGGAATATCTCGTATCGTTCATGAACGGGCGCATCCTGGTCATGTGCAATCCCGATCACGAGGAGTCCATGCGGGATGTCTTCAATAAAGGCTGTCTGCTTGGCAGTCCCAAATGGGGCGCCATCTGGGCCATGCACCCCCTGGGATGAGAAGGAGTTCTTGCATTGGACATCCCGCGTATCTTCAACGTTACCGAAAGCGCTCACCGCATCCATAACCCGTTCACACCGGAAAAGCTCGCCACTCTCGGCGCGGCGCTACGCCTGAAACCGGGGACTCGCGTGCTCGACCTCGGCAGCGGTTCGGGCGAGATGCTGTGCACCTGGGCACGCGATCATGGAATCACCGGCGTCGGCATCGACATGAGCCGCTCGTTCTCCGAGCAAGCGAAGCTCCGCGCTGAAGAACTCGGCGTCGCCGGTCGCGTCGAGTTCATCCACGGCGACGCTGCCGGCCATGTCGCCGACGAAAAGGTCGGTGTGGCCGCCTGTGTCGGCGCCACGTGGATCGGCGGGGGAGTCGCCGGCACCATCGAGCTTCTGGCGAAGAGTCTCTGCCCGGGAGGGATCATCCTCATCGGCGAGCCTTACTGGTTGCGATTGCCGCCGACGGAAGAGCTTGCCAAGGAATGCCTGGCCAATTCCATTTCCGATTTTCTCCTGCTTCCCGAACTCATCGCGTCTTTCGGCGAACTCGGCTACGACGTCGTGGAAATGGTTCTGGCGGACCAGGAAGGCTGGGACAGGTACGAGGCGGCCAAGTGGCTCACCATGCGCCGATGGCTCGAAGCGAATCCCGACGACGACTTCGCGAAAGAGGTTCGAGCCAAACTGACCCTGGAACCAAAACGCCATGTCACGTATACACGTGAATACCTTGGATGGGGCGTGTTCGCGCTGATGGCGCGGTGACGCAAGGCGGGAGAACGGCATGATGCGCCATCCTGAAGAGACCGTCGGAAACCTGATCGACAGGCAGGGCGCGGCTCTCATGGCTTCCATCGACGAGAGCGGGTTCCCGAACATGAAGGCCATGCTGCCGCCGCGCAAACGCGAGGGCATCCGCGCGTTCTGGTTTACGACCAATACCTCGTCCCTGCGGGTCGCGCAGTATCGGCAGAATCCGAACGCCGCCCTCTACTTCTACGACAAACGGTTTTTCCGCGGGGCGCAGCTCGTCGGCACAATGGAAGTGCTGAGCGACGAAAAGACCAAGGAAATGATCTGGCGCGATGGCGACACCCTATACTACGCCGGAGGCGTGGCCGACCCGGATTACTGCGTGCTCAAGTTTACGGCGCGAAAGGGACGGTATTACAGCAATTTCAGGAGCGAGGATTTCGAGGTATGACCCTGTTCAAAGTCAAGGAAACGCCGATCGAGCCGATCGTCATTGCGAGCGAAGCGCGGCAATCCATGAGCCGTATGGATTGCCGCGCCCCTTCGGGCCTCGCGATCATCCGCGCGCGCCGCGCCGCCCGCCGCGCTCCCGTGGCCGAATCGAAATCCATCGAATGAACGCGCTCCTTTTCGTCCTCGCCATCCCGCTCGCCGCCTCGGCGCTCCTGGCCCTCGTCGGGCACCGGGCCTACGCCGCCGCGATCAACATCGCCGGCAGTCTGGCGACCCTCGCCGCCGCCGCCGCGCTGACCATCCGCGTCGTGCGCGACGGCCCGATGAACGTGCTCGGCGAGCACTTCTTCGTCGATCCGCTCAACGTCTTCCTGATCGCCCTGACCGCGCTGGTCGGCTTCACCACCTCGGTCTTCTCGCGTCCGTACATGCGCATCGAGCACGACCACGGCAGACTCTCCGCCGGGCGTCTGCGCCTCTATCACAGCATGTTCCAGATGTTCATGTGCACCATGCTGGTGGCCCTGTCGACCAACAACATCGGCATCCTGTGGGTCGCCATGGAAGCGGCCACGCTGACCACGGTGCTGCTGGTCGCCCTCTACCGCACCCCCGAGAGCCTGGAAGCCGCCTGGAAATACTTCATCCTGTGCGGCGTCGGCATCGCCCAGGCGCTGTTCGGCACCATCCTGATCTATTTCGCCGCGGAACAGGTCTTCGGCCACGCGCCGGGGGCGATGCTGTGGACGCAGCTCTACGCCTACCGCGGCGAGCTGGAACCGACCGTGCTCTCGCTGGCCTTCGTCTTCATGATCGTCGGCTACGGCACCAAGACCGGCCTGGTGCCGCTGCACAACTGGCTGCCGGACGCGCACGCCGAAGGCCCGACGCCGGTCTCCGCGGTGCTCTCCGGCCT
>JAITAJ010000119.1 GCA_031284185.1 Accumulibacter sp.
CTGTCCTCTGAAACCCGAGCGCCCGGTTTTCCCATCCCCCCGGCGCGACAGCGCCGCAAACTTACCTGTCTTCTGTCTTCTCAAACCGCTGTCCTCTGGAACTGTCCTCTGACCGGCCCCCTTCCGCCAAACTGCGCATGATCCCGCATTCGCCCACGCTGCGATTGACGTCACAGGCGCCGCGCAAGGTCCGCAACTGCTGTTCGAGCAGGCGCAAGGATTCGATCTGCTGGTGGATGCGCGCGATCTGCCGATCGACCAACTGGTTGACCTCGTCACAGGCCAGCTCGGGATTCGCCTGGAAACAACGCAGGACACGCGCCTCCGACAACCCGATGCCGAGCGAACGGCAATGACGAATGAAGTTGAGCTGCTCGAGGTGCGCCTCGGAATAACACCGATAACCGTTGGCTTCACGCGCCGGCTTGTCGAGCAAGCCTCCCCGCTCATAAAAACGCACCGTTTCCACATCGCAATTACTCCGTTTCGCAAGTTCGCCAATCCTCATGTCCGTCCTTTCAAAAAAACGCTTGACTCCGTAGTAGCTACAGGCTGTGAAATATCTGCATTGTTCCAGAAACAGGATGAGATGTCATGACGAAGCGAACGAAACCAATGGGGACTCTCTCTCTTCGAGCGCCTTCGCGCAAGCCGTGTTGCGCGGCGGATACACCGGTCACCGGGGCGGATTCACCGTCCCTTTCCCCGCCGGACGGCGCGCGCCGGGCGCGTTATCGCATCGACGCGATGGATTGCCCAACGGAGGAAGGGCTGATCCGCAAGCGTCTGGAATCCATGCCGGGCGTCGCCCGCCTCGATTTCGACCTGCTGGCGCGGGAACTCACCGTGTACCACCGGCTCGGCGACACGCGCGGGATCGAGGCGGCGCTGAACGATCTGGACATGGCGCCCCGCCCGCTCACGACCGACGCGCCGGAAGACGCGCCGCCGGCACTGGACGCCCGGCAGAAAATCGCGCTGGCTCTCGGCGGCCTGGCCGCGATCGGCGCCGAAGGACTCGCCTGGATCGGCGGGCGGGAAGACGCCGCGCCGGTCGTGGCGCTGGCCGCGCTGTCGATCCTGAGCGCCGGTCTGCCGACACTGAAGAAGGGGTGGATCGCGCTGAAAAACCGCGCGCTCAACATCTATTTCCTGATGTCGCTGGCGGTGACCGGCGCAATCGTCCTCGGCAACTGGCCGGAGGCCGCGATGGTGATCTTCCTGTTCGCGCTCGCCGAAACCGCCGAGGCGTTGTCGCTCGAACGGGCGCGTCACGCGATCGGCGCGCTGACCGCCCTGGCGCCGGAAACCGCCGAGGTGGAAACCGCCGGCGGCTGGCGCCCGATGGCGCCGGGAGAGGTTGCCGTCGGCAGCCGCATCCGCGTGCGCGCCGGTAGGCGCGTGCCGCTCGACGCCCGCGTCGAAACGGGTCACGCTGCCTTGGATCAGGCGCCGATCACCGGCGAGTCCCTGCCGGTGGACAAACGGCCCGGCGATCCGCTCTACGCGGGCAGCATCGTCGCCGACGGCGTGGTGGTGGCGATCGTGACCGCTCCCGCCGGCCAGAGCACGCTCGCGCGTATCGCCGCCGCCGTGCAGCAGGCGCAGGCGACGCGCGCGCCGACGCAGCGTTTCGTCGATCGCTTCGCCCGCTTCTACACGCCGGCCATCGTCGCCGTGGCCGTCCTCGCGGCGACGCTCGGCCCGTTGTTGACGGGCGGAACGTGGCACGAATGCTTCTATCAGGCGCTGGTCATCCTGGTCATCGCCTGTCCGTGCGCGCTGGTGCTCTCCACGCCGGTCACGGTGGTCAGCGGCCTCGCGGCGGCGGCGCGGCGCGGCATCCTGATCAAGGGCGGCGCGCATCTCGAACGCGGCCGTCTGCTGAAGATTCTCGCGCTCGACAAAACGGGGACGCTGACTCCGGGCCGACCGACGCTGACCGACGTCGCCGTTCTGGGCGACATGTCCGGCGACGAGGCGCTGCTTCTGGCGGCCAGCCTGGACGAGCAAAGCGCTCACCCGGTGGCGCGCGCCCTGGTCGACGGCTGGCGGGAACGGCAGATCGGCGCGTCGGCCCGTCCCGTCACCGCGTTCGCCACGCGGCCGGGGCGCGGCGTCGAAGGCATGATCGACGGCGCGTTCTGGCGTCTCGGCAATCACCGCTGGGTCGACGAACTCGGCGCCTGCTCGCCGACGCTGGAAGCGCGTCTCGTGGAACTCGAAGAAGCGGGTAAAACGGCCGTCGTCCTGTTTTCGGCCGGTGGCCCGGTGGCGCTCTTCGGTCTTTCCGACCTGCCCCGGCCGGAAAGCGCCGAGGCGGTGGCCGATCTTGCCGCGCTGGGCGTGCAAACGATCCTGCTGACCGGGGACAATTCCGCCACCGCTCGCGCGATTGCCGAACGTGTCGGCATCGGCGAGGCGCGTGGCAACCTGCTGCCCGAGGATAAGCAGGCCATCGTCGCCGAATTGAAGGCGCGATGCGGTGCCGCCGGCCTGGTCGGAATGCTTGGCGACGGCGTCAACGACGCGCCGGCGCTGGCGTGTGCCGACATCGGTCTGGCCATGGGCGCGGCCGGGACGGCCACCGCGCTGGAAACCGCGGACGTGGCCATCATGGACGACGACCCGCGCAAGGCCGCGCGTTTCATCAGCTTGAGCCGGGACACGACGGCGATCCTGCGGCAGAACATCATGCTCGCGCTCCTCATCAAGGCCGTCTTCCTCGCGCTCGCCCTGGCCGGCCAGGCAACGCTGTGGATGGCCGTATTCGCCGACATGGGCGCCAGCCTGCTGGTCGTGTTCAACGGCTTGCGAATGTTTCAGAAGACAGCTATTTGAGAAGACAGATGACAGGTGAGTTTGCGGCGCTGTCGCGCCGTTCAGAAGACAGAAAACCGGGCGCTCGGTTTTTCCTTCTTCACCCGGCGCGAAGCGCCGCAAACTCATCTGTCTTCTGTCCCCTATCCTCTGTCCTCTGAAACTGTCTTCTGTCCTCTCAAGATTCTGTCCTCTGAAACATTCGCAAGCCGTTGAACACGACCAGCAGGCTGGCGCCCATATCGGCGAACACGGCCATCCACAGGCTGGCCTGACCGGCCAGGGCGAGGCCGAGGAAGATGAGCTTGATGCCCAGCGCGAGCGCGATGTTCTGCCGGAGG
>JAITAJ010000248.1 GCA_031284185.1 Accumulibacter sp.
AACCACAGCGCCTCGCTTGAGACATGCGGGCATCGCGGCGCCATCCGGCCGCGCTACCACGTCGAGCACGAGTCCTTCGCCGGCTCCGGCCTCCGGTTCCGGGGGCCGGTTTCCGGCGCCGGCGCGGCGGAAATGCTCCCGAGTCCGCGATTGTCTGCCTCGATCGTTTGCCCGGATACTTTGCCGGCGGCAGTTATTTCCGGTCGCGCGGCGGATGGCGTTCGGGAACGATTCGCGCGGATTTATAATGCCAAGTCGTTCCAGAAATGGGCCGGGGGGAGGGGAGGATTCCCCTGGAATCGGATTCTTGTGATCACGCTACGGGAGACCCAGTGGAAAAACATGTGATAAGCATCGTGGATTGCGACCATGAGAGCGTCGATATCGAGCGGGACGTGTTGAAGGATACCGCGCTTGGCGAGGTCGCCTGGCTGAAATGCAAGACCGAGGACGAGATCATCGCCCAGTGCGCGGAAGCGGAGGGCCTGATCCTCCAGTACGCCCCGATGACCCGCCGGGTGCTGGAAAGGCTGCCGCGCTGCCGGGTCATCGCCCGTTACGGGGTCGGCGTCGACACCATCGATCTCGCGGCCGCGTCGGAGCGCCGCGTCGTCATCTGCAACGTCCCCGACTACGGCACGAACGAGGTTTCCGATCACGCCCTGGCGCTGATGCTCACCCTCACGCGCAAGGTAGCGCTGGCCAGCGCGTGCGTGAAGCGCGGCCAGTGGGATTACACGCTGGCCAAGCCCGTCCACCGTCACCAGTGCCAGACCATCGGCATCATCGGCATCGGGCGCATCGGCAGCGCGCTGGCCCGCAAGACGCACGGCCTGGGCATGCGGGTCATCGCCTGCGACCCCTACGTCCGGCAGGCCGATCTGCCCGATTACGTCGCGCTCACCGATCTGGACGATCTGTTGCGGCGCTCCGACGTCGTTTCGGTGCATTGTCCGCTCACCGATGAGACCCGCCACCTGCTCGACGAGGCGAAACTTTCGCTGATGAAGCCGACGGCCTGCCTCATCAACACCGCGCGCGGCCACATCGTCGACGAAGCCGCGCTGGACAGATGCCTCTGCGGGAAAAAGCTCTCGGGCGCGGCAATGGACGTTCTCGCGGTCGAGCCTGGACCGGCGACGCATCCGTTGTTCAGGCACGAAAATTTCTACTGTACGCCGCACATGGCCTGGCATTCCGAGGAAGCCGCGCGGGAACTCAAGCGCAAGGCCGCCGAAGAAGTCCGGCGGGTGCTGCG
Source organism: Accumulibacter sp. (assembly GCA_031284185.1). Classification (GTDB taxonomy): domain Bacteria; phylum Pseudomonadota; class Gammaproteobacteria; order Burkholderiales; family Rhodocyclaceae; genus Propionivibrio. The sequence goes on from JAITAJ010000248.1 coordinate 1,259, forward strand.
CGGCGAGGCGCCCAGCTACCAGGTCAACAAGTTCTGAAGGACGCGGAAGAAGCGGGCGGAAAATCGGCGGCAGTCATTCGAGCGAAGCCGCCCGAGACGAGCCTGGAAGGGGTTCTCTCCTCTTCCGGGCGTGGGTTTCAGACCGGAGTGAGTTTACGATGAAAAGCCTTCGATACAGGGCCGCGGAACAGGTCGAGGTCGTCGAGACGGCCAAACCGGAGATCGGGCCGGGCGAGGTCCTGATCAAGGTGGCCTACGCGGGTGTCTGCGGCTCCGACATGATCATCTACCGGGGCATTCACTCGCGCGCCAAGGCGCCGCTGATCATGGGCCACGAGTTTTCCGGGGTCATCGAGAGCGGGCACGGCACCCTGCCGCCGGGCACGCCGGTGACCGTTTATCCGCTTCTTTCCTGTGGCCGCTGCCAACCGTGCAGGAGCGGTTACGCGCACGTTTGCGATACGCTCGGACTGATCGGCATCGACCGCGACGGCGGCATGGCCGAATACGTCAAGGTTCCCGAAGAGAAGATCGTCCCCCTCCCGCCCGGCTTCCCGCTCAAGCTGGGCGCCTTCATCGAGCCGGTCGCCGTCGGCGTGCATGCCGTCTCCCGCTCGCGCTACCGGCCCGGCGACAGCGCCGTCGTTTACGGCGCGGGGCCGATCGGCCTGTGCGTCGCCGGCTGCCTGAGCTATTTCGGCGCGTCCAGAGTGATCGTCATCGAAGCCAACCCCCACCGGCTCGATGTCGCCCGGCAGATGGGCTTCACCACCATCGACGCGGCCCGCGAGGATGTCCGCGCCGGGGTGCGCGAACACACCCAGGGGCGCAACGCCGATCTGGCCTTCGACTGCGCCGCCCATCCCAGCGTCCAGGACACCATTCTCGACATCCTGCGCGTACAGGGAACCGGCATCGTCGTCGGCTCGTACAAGAAGCCGGCGGAAGTCGACCTGATCAAGATCGAATTCAAGGAACTCACGCTCGTCGGCATACGTGTCTATGAATGGCGCGACTTTGAAACGGCAACCGCCATTCTGCGAAGCGGGCGCGTCGATTTCGAGCGTCTGCTCTCGGTCGCCGCGCCGGAGGAAGCCCCGCGGCAGTTCGCCAGACTGCTCGCCGGCGATACCGACGCCATCAAGCTGCTCTTCAAGCTCGGCGAATGATCTGGAAGCGGAACCCAAACAGCGACAAGGAGAACGAAATGCTGGACATCTTCAGTCTCAAGGGTCGAGTGGCCCTGATCACCGGCGCCAACCGCGGCCTCGGTCAAGCCATGGCGGTCGGACTGGCCCGGGCCGGCGCGTCGGTCGCCGTCGTCGGTCGCACGAGCGCGCCGCAGGTCATCGAAGAAATCGAGGCCCAGGGCGCGCGCGGAAAATTCTACGCGCACGACCTGGCCGACATCGACGGCATTCCGGCGCTCGTCGCCCGCGTCAAGGCCGACTTCGGCAGGATCGACATCCTGGTCAACAACGCCGGAATGCAAAGCCGGCACAAGGCCGCCGAATTTCCCAGAAAGGACTGGGACCAGGTGATCAACGTCAACATGAACGCGGTCTTCTTCATGTGTCAGGAAGTCGGCAAGGTCATGCTGGCGCAGAAGCGGGGCAAGATCATCAACATCGCCTCGCTGCTCTCCTTCCAGGGAGGTCTCACGGTGCCGGCATACGCCGCGAGCAAGGGCGGCGTCGCGCAATTCACCAAGAGTCTGGCCAACGAGTGGGCGAGCCAGGGCATCAACGTCAACGGCATCGCGCCGGGCTACATGGAAACCGAGATGAATACGGCGCTGATCGCCGACGCCACGCGCAGCCGGCAGATTCTGGAACGGATCCCGGCGGGGCGCTGGGGAAGGCCGGAAGACATGGTCGGCGCGGTGATCTACCTCGCCTCCCCCGCTTCCGACTACGTGAACGGCACCCTCATCACCATCGACGGCGGATGGATGGGGCGGTAGTTCTCGGAGGACAGGGGACAGGGGACAGGGGACAGAGGACAGTGGCTTGAGAGGACAGAAGGGCGCCCGTTCAGAGGACAGTAGCTTGAGAGGACAGAGGGCGCCCGTTCAGAGGACAGAGGACAGCATCTTGAGAGGGCGGAGGGGCGTCGGGCGTGATCCTCTCACCGAATTTTTTTGACAGACAGGAGAAAGACATGGCAAGCAAGGACAAATTTTCGGTATTGTCGGCAATACTCGATCAATCGGTGATCCCGGTGTTCTACCACCCGGACGAGGAAGTATGCCGGAACGTGATCCAGGCCTGCGCCAACGGCGGCTGCAAGTGCGTCGAATTCACCAACCGGGGGGACTTCGCGGCGGATACCTTCCTCAGAGTCACCCAGCACTTCGCCAAGGCCGATCCGAGCGTGATCATGGGAGTCGGTTCCGTGGTCGACGCGCCGACGGCGGCGCTCTACATCGCCTACGGCGCCAAATTCGTCGTCGGCCCGCTGCTCAATGCCGAAGTCGCCAAGATATGCAACCGACGCGGCATCCCCTACAGCCCCGGCTGCGGTTCCGCCAGCGAAATCGGCGACGCGCAGGAACTCGGCTGCGACATCATCAAGGTCTTCCCCGGCGCCTCGGTCGGCGGGCCCGATTTCGTCAAGAGCGTCATGGGGCCGATGCCCTGGACGCGCATCATGCCCACGGGCGGCGTCGAACCCACCGAAGAATCGCTGAAGAAATGGTTTGGCGCCGGCATCGTCGCCTGCGGCGTCGGTTCCAACCTGATCACCAAGAAGCTCCTCGAAGCCAAGGATTACAAGGGCCTCGAAGAAAACGTCCGGCAGACCCTCGCCCTGGTGAAGCGCGTCAAGGCCGAACTCGCCGCCAAGTGAGCGTCCCTCCGTGAACCCCCGTCAACCGCGGCGAGCGCGCCGGCGTCACGAGAACGGCGGATGCCCTCGTACCCATCGCGCCCGTCGTGGCCCTCTCTTTTTTGAAAGGATCATTCCATGAGCGAACTCATCGTCAAACCGGCCGATCAGGCCCAATGGGACTGTGTTTCCTTCGGCGAAGTCATGCTTCGTCTCGACCCCGGCCCCGGTCGCGTGCGCAACGCCCGCGCTTTCCAGGTCTGGGAAGGCGGTGGCGAATACAACGTCACCCGCGCCATCAGAAAATGCTGGCAGAAACGCGCCGCCGTCGTCACCGCGCTGCCCAAGAATGACCTTGGCTGGCTCGTCGAAGACTTCATCATGCAAGGCGGCGTCGACATGCGTCACTGCCTCTGGCGCGACTTCGACGGTCTTGGCAAGAACACCCGGGTCGGCCTCAACTTCACCGAAAAAGGCTTCGGCATCCGTCCCGCGCTGGGCTGTTCCGACCGCGCCAACAGTGCCGCTTCGCAGATCAAGCCCGGTGAAGTCGACTGGGACCGTGTTTTCGGCGAAGAAGGCGCGCGCTGGTTTCACACCGGCGGCATTTTCGCCGCCCTGGCCTCGAACACCGCCGAAGCCGTCATCGAAGCCGTCGAAGCCGCCAAGAAATACGGAACCGTCGTCTCCTACGACCTCAACTACCGCGCCTCGCTGTGGAAGAGTCAAGGCGGCAAGGAAGCCGCGCAGCGCGTCAACCGCGCCATTGCCAAGAACGTCGACGTCATGATCGGCAACGAAGAAGACTTCACCGCCTGTCTCGGTTTTGAAGTCGAGGGCGCGGACGAACACCTGACAAACATCAAGACCGATTCGTTCGCCAAGATGATTCAGAAGGCGGTGAGCGCGTACCCGAACTTCAAGGTGGCCGCTACGACCCTGCGCAATGCCAAGACGGCGACGATCAACGACTGGTCGGCGATCCTGTGGTACGAAGGCAAGATTTACGAGTCGATCAAGCGCGACAACCTGGAGATTTACGACCGGGTGGGTGGTGGTGACGGCTTCGCCTCGGGGCTGATCCACGGTTTTCTGGAAGGCAAGGGGCCGCAGGCGGCGGTCGAATACGGCGCGGCGCACGGCGCGCTGGCGATGACCACGCCGGGCGATACCTCGATGGCGCGTGTCGAGGAAGTCGAAGCCGCGATGAAGGGCAAGGGCGCGCGCGTCATTCGCTGAGGTTCAGAGGGTTTCAGAGGATTTCAGAGGACAGAAGCTGGAGAAGACAGAAGACAGATTCGCTTGGGCGCTTCGCGCCGGATGAGGGAGGAAAAACCGGGCGCTCGGTTTTTCTGTCTTCTGTCTTCTGTCTTCTGTCCTCTGTCCTCTGGAACGGATTGCCTTGCCCGATGGATATATGATAACTTTACGCCTCGCCTCGCATCAGAAGATAGAAAGAAACGAAGTTCCGAAAAGGGAAAAAAGGGTAAGACATTTGACATGAATTATGCCAACATAATCATCGAGGCAAGCGGTTCAGTATACAGAGGACAGAGAACAGAAGACAGTGATTCTTGCGCGGAATTTACCTCCGAGCGTAATCACTTCCTCGCCGCCCGCCGCTTCACCTCTTCCCCCGCCGATCCCCATTCTCCCCTCCGTTCCAGTTCCCCGGCTTCTTCATTCGCCGCTTCCGTTTCGTAGAAACACAAGGCGTGTCCCGCTTGACGGGACGCGGCTTTTTTTGCGCCTCGATTTCAGAGAACGGATATTTCAGAAGACAGAGAAACCCAGCGTTCGGTTTTTCGTCCCTCCCCCGGCGCGAAGCGCCGCAAATCTATCTGTCTTCTGTCTTCTCAAATCTCTGTCCTCTGAACCCCATCACCGACAATGGCGGCATCACCAAGACCGGCGCGGGCACGCTGATCCTCACGGACACGGGAGCGCTGACCGAAAGCGATGTCATCGTCAACAACAGCGGCACGTTCGAGCTACACGGCAAGGCCGGTAAAAACGTCAGCCTCACCCCAAGCGCGGCAACACTGAACGCTTATCCAGGCGGTCGGATCGGCGGTAGCCTGACCGCGATGGGCGCGACCCTCAACTTCTACCTGTCCGAAAACGTCGCCGCGGGTAACACTTTGCTGATCGTCGGAGGCGAGGCCAGGATTGGTGGCCGTACGGTCAATGTCGGCATTCAGGCAAGCCGTGACCCAAAAGGCCGGCTTTTTACCTTGGCGCGGCCTGGGAACGCGAATACGACGGCAAATTCAGGGCCACCAGTTACGGCCTTTATCGTCTCGACGTGCCCGACTTGCGAGGGAACACCAGCCTCGTGGAAGCCGGTCTCAGCGTCACTCCCGGCCCGACGCAGCCCCTGAGTCTGAAGTTCGGCATTCAGGGCTACGCCGGAAAACGGGAAGGCGTCACCGGCAGTTTCAAGCTGAACTACCGATTCTGGAAGACAGATTTGATTGAAAAATCGGGAAAAAAAAGCGAGGCCCGCCTGTCCGGCGGCCTCGCTGCAACACCACCGGGAGGATTGGGTAGCCCGGCGGAATCGATCAGACCCGGAAGGCTCGATTCAGCGCCTGAGCGCCGGCCTTTGCCGCATCCGTTCTAGCAGGTGTTTCCACTTCGTGTTTCCCTCCCATGACCATCAGTCCTTCCAAATGATAATCAAAGTCATTACAAATTGAAACCTTTTTTTGCGCCGACGCGATGATTTTCTCGATCCAAGGCGATATTTTTCTTTGTTTTCAATCATATATGCTTCTTTCGCCTTCCTGCGGGGAGGCCGCTTCGTCCGGGCGGGGGTTATACGGCAAGGCTTGCAAGCAATAATCGTTTTCATATAAAATACGAACCATTCTCATGGAATCTCTGTAGGGCAAGTCTTGCAATCAGTAGTCGTTTTCAAACAAGGCAACACGAACCATCCCAATAAAACTTTTTCGATTTGGAGGATTGCGCAATGCAAAATCTACCCAGCCCGTCGCGGCTTCTTTTCGGCGTCATGTTGTTTTCCGTGTTCACGGTGTATTCGGCACCCTCTTCGGCATTGCAGCCGCTGGTTACCGACGACACGGGAACGACAGGCGCCGGCGGCAATCAGATCGAGGTCTCGTTCGACCGGGAGCGTACGCGGTGGCGGAATGAGGAAGGCAAGAGAGAGAGTGAGCGGGTGACTTCCGTGCCGGTGACTTACACCTATGGGCTGACGGAAAACCTTGATATTTTTGCGGGTATCGATTACTCGCGCGTCCGGGTTTCCGGCGAGGACGACGCCAATGGTTTCGGTAGCACGGTGGTCGGCGGCAAGTGGCGGTTTTTTGAGAACGAGGCTTCCGGGACCAGCCTGGCCGTCAGTTCGGAAATCGCGATTCCCGTCAGTTCGCGGCGCGAGAACGGTGGTCTGGGCGTGGGCAAGACTTCCGCCGGCCTGAATTTCATCCTCAGTCAGGAACTGCCGTTCGGCGAGATACATTTCAACGCGGGCATCGGACGCGAGCGTTTCCGTGATTCGGAAGAAAATGCCACCAATCGGAATTTTTCCGTGGCGCCCGTGTGGAACGTTTCGGAACAATGGAAGCTGGCGCTCGACGTGGGCATCGATCTGTCCCGTTCCGGCGGGAATACGGTACGTTCGAGGTTTGCCGAAATCGGCGCGATCTATTCGCTGAGCGAGGGTGTCGAACTGGCGATCGGCTACATTCATGCGACCACAGACG
>JAITAJ010000261.1 GCA_031284185.1 Accumulibacter sp.
ACATAGGCTTCCGCGCCCCGATAGCCATGCCGCCGGTCGTAATCGAGCACGTTGCGGCGCAGACTGACATAGGCGGCTTCCTGATCGGGGCGCGTGATGGTGGTGTAAACACGCAGCCCCCGCGAGTAGATTTCTTCCGGGAAGAGGTCCGCGACCATCTGCCGCGCCATTTCCGCGACGTATTCGGCATGAACCGCGTAGTCGCTGCTTTCCCGCTTGATGACCAGCGCCTGTTCGAGCGCGGCTTCGTATTGCGCCGCGTCGATGAAACCGAGCTGGCGCATACGGCGCAGAACGTATTGCTGGCGCAGACGCGCCCGCTTCGGGTTGACCACCGGATTGAACGCGGACGGCGCCTTCGGCAGCCCCGCGAGCATGGCGGTTTCGGCAACGCTGAGTTCCTTCAGCGATTTTCCGAAGTAGACTTGCGCGGCAATGGCAAAACCATAGGCGCGTTGCCCCAGATAGATCTGGTTGATGTACAACTCGAAAATCTGGTCCTTGCTCAGACTGTGCTCGATCTTGAACGCGAGCAGGGCTTCGTAGAATTTGCGCGAGTAGGTTTTTTCGGACGAGAGGAAGAAATTCTTGGCGACTTGCTGCGTGATCGTCGACGCGCCCTGGCGTCTGCCCCCGCTGAACAGGTTGCTGAGGGCCGCGCGGAGGATGCCGAGCGCGTCGATCCCCCGGTGCTGGTAGAAACGCTCGTCCTCCGCCGCCAGAATGGCTTGCTTCATCACGTCGGGAACTTCGTCGAAACGCACGACCGCGCGGCGTTCCTCGCCGAATTCTCCGATCAGGTGCCCGTCGGCAGTGTAAACCCGCAGGGGTATCTTCGGACGATAGTCCGTGAGAATCTCCAGCGAAGGCAGATTCGGATAGGTCAGGATCACGACCACGGAAATCATGGCGAGGATCATGGCCACGATTCCAAACAGGAACACCAGGGGATAGAGAACCCAGCGGGAAGGCATGAGGGGAAATCGTCCTGAAAAACGTCGATCCCGATTATAAACATACCGCACGACCCCGGCAGCCGCGGAAAACTTCCGCGCGTTAAAGTTGTCCAAGAGAATGCCGTAAAAAAACTTTACTTGTCGCAGGGTTGTTGTTAATATTTAAAGTAAATTATCGATAACTTCGCTAGCTGCCGGTTATTGAAGGGTTTTTCTGAGGAGTGGCGAATTGCAATTTGATCTTTCGATTTTCAGCCCCAAGGCGCGTCCCTTGATCGGACTGGATGTGTGTTCGTCCGCCGTCAAGATGGTCGAATTGGCGCACGATGGAAAAAACGGGTACCGGGTCGAGCGCTATTCCGTCGAGGTCTTGCCGAGAGACGTGGTTTCCGATGGCAACATCGTCAATCTCGAAACGGCGGCGGAAACCATCAAGCGCGCCTGGAGAAAACTGGCGACTTCCACCCGGTCGGTGGCCGCGGCGCTCCCGGTCGCGCACGTGATCACCAAAAAGATCATCGTGGCCGACGGACAGAAGGAGGAGGAGCTGGAGTTGCTCGTCGAGTCGGAGGCCAATCAATATATTCCGTTTCCCCTGGATGAGGTCAATCTCGATTTCCAGATCATCGGCCCCGCGCCGGCCTTGCAAGGGGAGATCGAGGTGCTGATCGCCGCTTCGCGCAAGGAAAAGGTGGAGGATCGGGTGGCCGCCATCGAGTCCGCCGGATTGAAGCCCGTGGTCATGGACGTCGAGTCCTACGCGGTGCTCTCTTCGCTCGAATTGATCCTGAAACAACTGCCGGGAGGCGGCAAGGGGCGGATCGTCGCCCTCGTGGACGTGGGCGCGAATATGATGAACCTCACCGTGCTGCGCGACGGACAACAGTTGTACGCGCGCGAACAGGCGTTCGGCGGCAATCAGTTGACGCAGGACATCGCGCGGCTCTACGGCATGACCTTCGCGGAGGCGGAGGCGGATAAACGCAGGAATGCTCTCCCGGAAAATTACGAGGCCGCGTTGTTGCAGCCCTTCGTGGAGAACATGGCGCTGGAGGTGTCCCGGGCCTTGCAGTTCTTCTTCACATCGACGCAGTTCAGCAAAGTGGATCACATCGTGCTGTCCGGCGGGTGCGCCGTGCTGCCGGGAAGCATCGAGGTGATTGCGTCACGCACGCAGATCGATACGATCATGGCCAATCCCTTCGCCGACATGGCGCTTTCGGATCGCGTCCGGGCCAACAGCCTGCTGGCGGACGCTTCTTCGCTGATGGTCGCGTGCGGCCTGGCGCTGCGGAGGTTCGACTGATGACACGCATCAACCTGCTTCCCTACCGGGAAGAGAAACGCCGGGCCAAACGGCAACAGTTCTATGGCCTGGTCGGATTGGTCTCGATTCTTGCGTGCCTCATCGTGTTCGTGGTCTGCACCATCATCGACGGGTACGTGGAGGAACAGAGCGCGAGGAACGATTTCATCAAGAAGGAAATCACGGCGCTCGACAAGCAGATCGATCAGATCAAGCAGCTCCAGGTGCAGGCGCAGGCTTTGCTCTCCCGCAAGCAGATCATCGAGTCCTTGCAGCAGAACCGGGCGGAGGCGGTGCTTCTGCTGAGCGAATTGACGAGACAGATGCCCGAGGGCGTGTACCTGCGCTCGCTGAAACAGCAGGGCACGAGAATCGAGATGCTCGGATATGCCCAGTCGAGCGCGCGCGTGTCGACCCTGATGCGGAACATCGAGGCTTCGCCGTGGCTCGACAGGCCACAGCTCGTGGAGGTCAAGGCGGTGACGGTGAATAACCGGCGGCTCAACGAATTCAACATGAACGCGGCCATCCGACGGGCCGAGACGCGGGAGGCGGCCAAGAAATGAAATCGCCAAGACTGGACGTTCAGGCGATTCTGGATGATTTCCAGAATCTGCCGAAAGACATCGGGGCCTGGCCGCTCGCTCCACGAATCGCCGCCCTGGCGGGCCTCTTCGCCTTCGTGCTGTTCGGCGGCTGGTGGGTGTGGTGGAGCGATCAGATCGATACGCTGGCACAGCGCCGACAGAGCGAATCGATGCTCAGGGAAGAATTCGTGACCAAGAAGGCGCAGGCGGTGAATCGGGACATCTACACCCAGCAACTGGATGAAATCAATCGGGCGTTCGGGACGTTGCTGAAACAACTGCCCAACAAGTCGGAAGTCGAAGCGCTGCTGGTGGAAATAAATCAGTCGGGCATGGGACGCGGTTTGCAGTTCGAGTATTTCCGGCCCGCCTCCGAGATGATCCAGGAGTTCTACGCCGAATTGCCGATAAACGTCCGTATGGTCGGCAATTACCACGATTTCGGCGCGTTCGCGGAAGATATCGGCAAGCTGTCCCGGATCGTGACGCTCAATAATATTTCGATCGTGCCGAATTCGCAGGCAAAGGATGGAACACTGGTCATGGAAGCGGTCACCAAGACTTTCCGCTATCTCGAT
>JAITAJ010000267.1 GCA_031284185.1 Accumulibacter sp.
GCCCGTTCGACCGCATCGACCTGTTCGTCATCGGCCCGGATCGGCCGGGCGCGCCGGGCGGCGGCAAGGAGATGAAGATCGTGAGGCCGCTCTTGCAGAACGTGCGGGTCAAGGCCACGGGAAACACCGCGCGGCGCGAGACGGCGGCGGACGGCAGGGAGTACGACCGGCGCTATTCCACGCTGACGCTGGACTTGTTGCCGGACGAGATCGGCAAGGTCCTGATCGCGCAGGAGAACGGCGAACTCAAGGCCGCGCTGAAGCGTCCCGAACAGGACGACGTCCGCTACCGGCCCACGCGCGAATCCGATCTGTGGGCGGAGGATGGCGGCGGAGCCGGCGGCGGGGTCGTCTTCTACATCGGCGGCAAGGGCGGCGCGTTGCAGCCGGAAACGCTGCCGTTCGCCGGCGATTCCGTCGCCGGGGGCGCGGCGAGCGGGACAGGGATGAGGCTTCCCGCCGGCGGGGAGATGGCGCGGAACGCGCTGCCGCCGCGGGAGGCGCGGCGCGAGGAAAAGACGGACGACCGGGGCGCGTCCGTCCCCGCGCCGTCCGTGGCGGCTTCCCGGACGACGGACGGTACAAATGAAAGAGCGCGGTGAGATCATGGGCATCGGGAAAAGCGGCGTGAAACGCGCGGTTTCTGGATACGGAGGATTTGCGCGAGGCGTGGCGGCGAGTCTGTGCCTGGTCATGGCGGCGGCGTCCCTGTCGCTGGCGGCGCGGCGGGCGGACGCGGCCAGCGCGCCGCTGGCGGCGGCGCGGCCCTCCCTCCCGCGCGCGCCCGCCGGGTCGCCGTCGCAGCAGGATTGGGTGGGCGGGTTTCACCTCTACGTGGGCGAGGCGCGGGTCATCAAGCTGCCGAGGCCCGTCGTCAAGACCGCCATCGGCAACGGCAAGGTGCTGTCCATCGCGGCGCTGGACGCGAACGAGCTGCTGATGATCGCCAGCGACGCGGGGCGCTCGACGCTGCATCTGTGGCTGGAGAACGGCTCCGAGGTTTCCTACGCGGTGGAAGTGGCCGCGGACAGCCCGTCCAAAATCTACGCGCAGGTCAAGGAGGCGTTCGGCGAGAACGACGGCATCCGCGCGAGCCTCGTGGGCAACCGGGTGTTTCTCCAGGCGCGGACCCTGACGCCCGGACAGGCGAATCTCGTCAAGGCGCTGCAACAGGCGTTCGACGACAAGATCGTGCTCATCACGGAAGGGGACGTGGCGCTGGAAGAGCGCACCGTGTACGTCAACGCGCAGCTCATAGAGATCAAGAAATCCGCGCTGGAAGAGTTGGGGGTCGCCTGGTCGGAAACCATCCACGGCCCGTCGTTCGCCGTCGTGGGCGACATGAGGCGTCTGAGGGAAGGCAACGGCGATCGCCGCTACCTGCGTCCCGAGAGCGGCGGCAGCGACGGCGTGCCGAGCATGGAAGAATGGCCCGGCTACACGCGGCCCTTCAGGATGGCGTTCAGCCTGGCGACCCTGATCACCTCCAGGATCAATCTCCTGCGCTCGCAGGGCAATGCCTACGTCGTGGCGGAGCCGCGCCTGACCGCGCGCTGCGGCGGCAAGGCGGACTTCACCTCCGGCGGCGAGATGCCCATTCCCGTGCAGAGCGGGCTGGGATCGACCTCCGTGGAGTTCAAGAAGTACGGCGTCCGTCTGTCCGTCGAGCCGCAATGCGACAAGCTCGGCAATATCCGCGCCAGGGTGGCGACCGAAGTGAGCCAGATCGACGAGGCCGTGAGCGTCCTGGGCGTGCCGGGCCTCTTGACGCGGCAGGCGGAATCGGAACTCGATCTGGTCGACGGGCGCGCCATGCTGCTCTCGGGACTGGCGTCCTACGAGGCGGGCAGGAACGAGAACAAGGTGCCCTTCCTGGGCAATCTTCCGCTGTTGGGGAACCTGTTCAAAAACACCGGCGCGAGCGGCGGGCGCAGCGAGCTGATCGTCATCATCACGCCCAGCTTCGTCACCTCGGAGAGCGAGGTCATCCGGAAGAGCGTTCAACGCGGCGGGCAGATGATCGGTGAAACCGAAGAAAGTCATTCGCTCGACCGGGAACTCGCGCCGCTGGACGCGGAGGAGAAAGAGGCCACGGCCAGTGAGGAGGCCGGAACGGAGGGATCGGCCACCGAATTCCACGCTCCGGCGCGGGACGCCTCCCCGCCGCGCCGCGTCGGCTACTCGGTGACGGGCGAGGCGTCCTGGCGTCCTCTCCGGGTTTACAGCGACGGACGGCGGACGGTGATCGAAATGCCGCCGGGCATTCCGGCGGAAAACGCCCCGGCGCTGCTGGTCATCCAGCCCGGCGCGGCGGCGGAAGCGCCCCCCGTGCGTTACCGGCTGGAGGATTCGCGCTACGTGGTCGACGGGGTGCTGGATCGCGCCGTGCTGGTGGCGGGCGCGGGCCTCGACCGGGAAAGCGTGACGATCGAGAGGCAGCCATGAAGGAAGGCATCCTCATTCTCGCGGTCTGCGCGGCGCTCGCGTCCTGCGCGGACGCGCCCGTGGCCGAGCCCTTCCTTCTGCCCGAAAATGTCTACGGCGCCTTCGCCGGCGTCGCGCCGGAGATCGAGAGCCGCCTGGCCGAAGAAGCCGTCCGGCACCTGGCGCGCCTCTACCCGCCCGCCGAAACCCTGCTGGACTTCCAGCAGGAAATCGGCGACGGCGACGGGTTCGGGCAAGCGCTGTTGCGTGCCGCGCAAGTCGACGGCTACGTCATCCGCCGGAACCACGTTCCCGGCACGCCGCCCCGATGCGGACGGAAGCCCGCCCCCCGCAAAGACGGCGAGACACGCCATCCCGTGCCGGCGTGCTACCTCGTAGACGGCGTGGGGGGATGGCTGCGGCTCACGCTCTACGTGGCGGGCGACGTCTGGAGCCGGCTGTTCGCCGGGGAGGCGGGCGGCCTGCGTCCGGCGGGCGCCTGGACGCACTGGAGCGAGCGATGAGATGCTGACGAATCGCGTCATTCTCAAGACCCCGGACGGCGACCTGGAAGAACGGGTATTCGATGCCAGCGTCGTCAGCATCGGCAAGGACGACGGCTGCGACATCGTCATCCGGGGCTGGTCCATCGGCAAGCGCCATGCCGAAATCCGTTTCACGCCGGAGGGTGCGCGCATCGTCAGCCAGAACACGCTGATGGGAGTGGGCATCAACGGAGAGCGCGTCAAGGAATACGGCCCCCTGCTCTCGAAGGACGAAATCCAGTTGGGAAATTATTCCCTGTACGTGATTCCCGCCGCGGACGGCGCGCCGACCACGCGGCCACCGGGCGACGGCGGCGGCGGCAGGACGCGCGCGGGCGCGCCGCCGCCTTCCCGCGCC
>JAITAJ010000131.1 GCA_031284185.1 Accumulibacter sp.
AGGACAGAAGTTTGAGGGAGCAGAAGACAGACTAAACCGTCGCTCGGTTTTTCCTCTCTCGCTCGGCTGTTTCAGAGGACAGAAGTTTGAGAGGACAGAAGACAGAGCAAACCGTCGCCCGGTTTTTCCTTTCTCGCCTGGCTGTCCCGTAGGACAGAGGTTTGAGGGGGCAGGAGGGCCGATGGAACATTTTTTCATGGTCATGGCTGAATATCGTAGCGTTGGGTCATGGAAGCGCCGCGGCGGATGAGTTCGAGTTCGACCGAGGGACTCTGGCCGAAATGGAAGAAAACGAGCGAGATATCGGCGAGCCGCGCGAGCGGGCGCTGGTTGATCCCCTTGAGCACGTCGCCGTCCTGGAGCCGCAACAAGCGGGCGAACGGCTGCGCCGCCACCCGGTCGACACGGACCCCGCCATCCGGCGCGTTGGACAGTCCCTTGTCCCAGCCGGCCACGTTGCCGTTTTGCATCACGGTGACCATCTGGCCGTGGGTAATGCGGATCGCGTTCGTCGCCGCCGGGGATTTCACCGCCGGGGCGCCCGTCAGGGCGCGGTTGCCGGCGCCGGAAACGAGAGGAGGCGAATCCGCCTGCGGCAATCTGATCTCCTGCCGGATTCCCCCGTGATCCAGGGTCGCGCCGCCGGGGTCGACGGAAAGCAGACGGTTCCCGTCATCGACGGCGTTTCCGGTGCGTACCGCGATGCCCTTGCCGTCGCTGCCCCGGAGCAGGGCCACTCCGTCGTTCCTGCCGGCGATGACGGCCATCAGTGAATAATCGCCCATCGTCCGCGTCTCGGTCTTGCCGGCGCTCCCGAACCAGCCGAGGAAGGCATCGCGGGACTCGCCATGAACGGAAGCCAGGCGGGGCGGCGTCGGCATCGGCCCGCTCGTGGCCGGAGCGAACAGCCACCACGTCAGGCCGGCCGCCTGCCAGCACACCACCGCCATGAGCGCGCGCCCGAGCCACGGCAGCAGTTTCGCCGCCAAAAGAAGCGCGCGATCCCAAAAGATCATGAGGCCGCGCCCATCGAAAGACGCCACGCCGGACGGACCCCCCGCATCGACCACCCCGTTACCCCCTCCCGCAATATCTCTTTCTCTTGCTCGATTCCACGCGCCGACGGCTGGAACGATCGCGCCCCGCGAGCGCGGCAACAACCGGGCCGTGACTGACCCGTGACCGCAATACGCTCCGGTACCGGCCCGATATTCTGCCATATTTCAGAGGACAGAGTTCAGAGGACAGAGTTCAGAGGACAGAGATTGGAGAAGACAGAAGACAGACAAACCGAGCGCTCGGTTTTTCGTTTCCCACTCGGCGCGAAGCGCCGCATGTTGATCTGTCTTCTGTCCTCTGTCTTCTGACCTCTGACCTCTGACCTCTGTCTTCTGTCTTCTGTCTTCTGACCTCTGACCTCTGTTACCCTGAACAGGATGAATGAATCAGAAAAGATGAACGAGTCGGAAACGTCCGTCGCGGACAGGCTGATTGCGGCGGCGCTGAAACTCTCGAAGGACGCGGGGCGGATGACGTTTTCACCGCCGGTGAGCCACGTCTACAATCCGCTGGAATACGCTTGGCCCGCGCATGAACAGTATCTGCGCCGCTTCGGTGACAGCCGCAAGCGGATCGTCTTCGTCGGCATGAACCCCGGGCCGTTCGGCATGGCGCAATGCGGCATTCCCTTCGGGGAGATTGCCACGGTGCGTGACTGGATGGGCATTGCCGCTCCGATCGGCAAACCGGCGCGCGAAAACCCGAAACGCGCGGTCGAAGGCTTCGCCTGCGCGCGCTCCGAGGTGAGCGGCAGACGCTTGTGGGGCCTGTTCCGGGAACGCTTCGGCACTCCGGCGGCCTTTTTCGCGGAACACTTCGTCGCCAATTATTGCCCGCTGGCCTTTTTCGACGCGGGACGCAACCTGACCCCGGACAAGCTGCCGGCCTCCGAGGCCGGGCCGCTCTACGCCGTCTGCGACGAACATCTGCGCGGACTGGCGGAAATACTGGAACCCGAGTGGGTCGTCGGCGTCGGCGGATTTGCCGGGGAACGCGCCGCGCTTGCGCTGCAAGGGCGCGAAACACGCATCGGGAGGATACTGCACCCCAGCCCGGCCAGCCCGGCCGCCAACCGCGACTGGGCCGGCACCGCAACCCGGCAGATGATCGATCAGGGCATCTGGGCCTGATCGGGGCCGGCGGGCCGGTTTTCTACGGCCTCATCCCCATTTCCCGGCGGCTCACGGACGAAGGCGGTCTTCCAGGCCGAAGAGGACGCCGCGCAGAGCGCGCCACGATCTCCACAGCGAAAAGGCCCGCCCGCCCCAGCGCAAGGCCGTCCTGCCCTTGAAAATCAGGAAGAAACCCGCGACCACCGACGTCGCCAGCGCATGGCGGCGAAGGTATTCGGCGCCGCGACGCGCCCCGGCGCAAGCCAGATCGACCTTGCCCAGAGCCGATACGAGCGGCTCGAAATCCCGGCGCAGATCCGCGCGTTGCCCGGCGATGCGCTCGATCAGCCGGCCCCGCCGCAAGAGCAGATCATCGAGCCGGCGGTTCATGGCCGATCATCCTCCGACAACCGGCGCAGATCCCGCTCCAGCTCGGCCACGCTGACGGCGAAAATCCGCTCCGAACGCCGGGACTCCTGCCTGAAACGGGCGAACAGGACGCCGCCGAGCGCGAGAAAGACCAGCGAGCAGATGGCCAGTATCACGAAGCGCTGTTCCCAGAACGACGACACCAGCAGGGCGACGGCCAGAATGACGCCGACGCCGAAACAGAAGGCGACCGCGAGCACCGTCAACAGAAGATCGATGGCATGCAGCTTCTCGGCCTCGATTTCGTTTGAAAGAAGTTCCAGACGTGTCTTGCCGCTCGCCAGCGCGGTAGCGGCAATGTTCCTCAGCGCCGAAAACAGGCCGTTCGACACACCGCTTCCGCTTTCTCCCATGCTTCGAGCACTCAGCGGCGACCGATGATGATGCCGAGCAGCAGCCCGATCCCCGCCGCGATACCGGCGGCCCGCCACGGATTTTCATTGACGTAATCGTCCGTCGCGCGCGCCGCGGCCTTGGTCCGGTTGACCACGACCTCCTCGGCGTCGGTAATGCGCAGCTTGGCGTCGCGCAGACGTTCGGCGATGCGCGCGCGCAGTTCGCCGATCTTGTCCTCGGCGATGCCGGATGTCGCGCGCAGAATTTCTTCGGCGTCCGACACCACGGCCTTCATGTCGGAAATCAGCTTGTCCTTGTTGCTGTCGGAATGATCAGTCACTTCGCACATGGCATGCTCCTTGGCTTTGACGGATTGAGACGATGGATCGGAAAGAGCGCTCAGGGTACCCAATTTGATGCCGCGAATCAATGACGGGATTCGGCGGGCATGGCGCTCACTCATCGTAATCGATGGTCAGCGGCGCGTGATCGGAAAATCGCCGTTCCTTGTAGATCGCGGAGGCGCGCGCGGAGGCGGCCAGGGCCGGCGTCGCCAGTTGATAGTCGAGCCGCCACCCGACGTTCTTTTCCCAGGCTTGCCCCCGATTGCTCCACCACGTATAACTTTCTTCCGTTGCCTCCGGATGCAGACGGCGATAGGCGTCGATCCAGCCGGCGTCATTCAGGACGCGCCCGATCCAGGCGCGTTCCTCGGGCAGGAAGCCCGAATTTTTCTGGTTCGATTTCCAGTTCCTGAGATCGATTTCCCGATGCGCGATGTTCCAGTCGGCGCAGATCACGACCTTTCGACCGGAACGCGCCAATTCGACGAGACGCGGATAGAAAACGTCGAGAAAACGGAACTTGGCCGCTTGACGCTCGGGCGAGCTGGAGCCTGAGGGAACGTACAGCGAGATCACCGAGAGATGGCCGAAGTCGGCGCGCAGGTAGCGTCCCTCGGCATCGAATTCGGCGTCGCCGAAGCCTTCGATGACGACGTCGGGCACTCGCCGGCACCATAGACCGACGCCGGCATACCCCTTTTTCACGGCGCAATGGTAATAGGCATGAAACCCGTCCGGCGCCTTCATCTCCTCCGAGAGATCGGAGACTTGCGCCTTGAGTTCTTGCAGACAGAGGACATCGGCGCCCTGTCCGGCGGCCCAGGCGAAGAATCCCTTGCGCCATGCCGAGCGAATGCCATTGAGGTTTGCGGTAATGATGCGTAACATAGAGGCGCGCGAACCGATCGCGGTTTGAATGATTGTAAAAAGGCTGGTATCGACAATGGATTTTCGTCAGGAATTCATCGAATTCGCTTTCGCGCGGAACGTATTGCGATTCGGCGAGTTCAAGACAAAGGCCGGACGGCTCTCCCCCTACTTCTTCAATGCCGGGGCGTTCAACGACGGCGCGGCGCTCGACCGTCTCTCGCAATTCTACGCCAAGGCCATCCTGACCAGTGGCATCGCCGCCGACATGCTCTACGGGCCGGCTTACAAGGGCATTCCGCTGGTTTCCGCCACCGCCCTGTCCCTGGCGCGCGCCGGCCGCAATCTGCCGTTCGCCTTCAATCGCAAGGAAGCCAAGGACCACGGCGAAGGCGGCGACATCATCGGCGCCCCCCTGGCCGGGCGGGTGCTGATCGTGGACGACGTGATCACGGCGGGCACCTCGGTGCGCGAATCGGTGGAAATCATCCGCGCCAACGGCGCCACGCCGGGCGGCGTGATCATCGCGCTGGACCGCATGGAACGCGGCGCCGGCGCGTCGTCGGCAGTGCAGGAAGCGGAACGGGAATATGGCCTCCAGGTCATTGCCGTGGCCACGCTGGACGACCTGACGGCCTTCCTGGGACGGCATCCCAACTTCGCGGACCACGCGGCGGCTGTGGCGCGCTACCGGGAGGAATACGGTGTTTCCAATGCACATTAGGCCGTTTCTCGTCGCGGGCGTCTGGGCGTTCGCGGGGGTGGCCGGCGCGGCGCTTTCGGCCACGGATGCCGGAAGCGAAAGGTTCTATTGCTGCACCAACGCCGCCGGCAAGTACATCTGCGGGGACATCGTGCCCCCGAGCTGCTATGGGCGCGCCTACCGCGAGCTGGGCGCGAACGGGCGGACCGTCCGTGAAATCGCGGCGCCGCTGACCGCCGAGCAACGCGCCCAGAGAGCCGCCGAGGAAGAACAGCGCCGGAAGGACGCGGTACTCCAAAAGGAGCAGCAGCGCAAGGATCAAGCCCTGCTGGAGACGTACATCAGCGTGGATGACATCGAAGTGATGCGTAAACGCGCGCTCGACGACGTCCACCAGTCGATCCGCAACGCCGAGGATCGAATCGCCGAAATCCAGGCGCTGCGCAAAAAATACGAGAACGAGGCCGAGTTCTACCAGAAGAAAGCGCCGCCGCCCGAGATCGAGAAGGGGCTGGCCGACACCGAATTCGAGATCAAGGCGCAGGAAGCGATCATCGAGGCGAAAAAGAAGGATTTGACGGCCTTGCAGGGAAAATTCGACGAAGACCGCAGACGCTTTCTCGACCTGCAACACCGCCATATCTTGCCGCCGCAGTAGCGGCGCCGCGAAAGCTCAATCCGCCAGTTTCGCGCGCAGCCGCGCATTGACCTGCTGCGGATTGGCCTTGCCCCTGGCGGCCTTCATCGCCTGCCCGACCAGGGCATTGAACGCCTTCTCCCGCCCGGCCTTGAATTCCGCCACCATCGCCGGATTGTCCGCCAGCACCCGATCGAGCAGCGCCTCGATGGCGCCGGTGTCGGTAATCTGCCGGAGTCCCTGTTTTTCGATGATCTCGTCGGCGGATCGGCCCTCGCCGTTCCACAAGGCATCGAACACTTTCTTGGCGATATTGTTGGAAATGGTGCCGTCGGCGATGCGCGCGACCAATCCGCCGAGCCGGGCCGCATCGACCGGCGATTCGGCAATCTCCCGGCTCTCCCTGTTGAGCCTTGCCGCGAGGTCCACCATGACCCAGTTGGCGCAGGGCTTGGCCGCGTTCCGGCCAGCCGCGGAAACGGCGGCCTCGAAATAATCCGCCACGTCCAGCGCCGAAGTCAGCGTCGTCGCGTCGTAGACCGACAGGCCGAACTCGTCCATGAAGCGCCGCTTTCTGGCCGCCGGCAGTTCGGGCAGCGCCGCGCGCGCGCGCTCGATCCATTCGCGCTCGATGATCAGGGGCCGCAGATCGGGGTCCGGGAAGTAACGGTAATCCTGCGCATCCTCTTTGGAACGCATCGCGCGCGTCTCGCCGGTTTCGGGGTCGAACAGCACGGTCGCCTGCTCGATGCGCCCGCCGTCCTCGATCGTGGCGATCTGCCACGCCGCTTCGTAATCGATGGCCTGCTGCAAGAAGCGGAACGAATTGAGGTTCTTGATTTCCCGGCGGGTGCCGAATTCCTTCTGCCCCGCGGGACGCACCGAGACGTTGGCGTCGCAGCGGAAGGAACCCTCCTGCATGTTGCCGTCGCTGATGCCGATCCAGCGCGCCAGCGCGTGCAGCGCCCGGGCGTAGGACACCGCCTCGGCGGAAGAGCGCATGTCCGGCTCGGTGACGATTTCGAGCAATGGTGTGCCGGCGCGGTTGAGGTCGATGCCCGACTTGCCGTGGAAATCCTCGTGCAGCGATTTTCCGGCGTCCTCCTCGAGGTGGGCGCGTGTCAGGTGAACGGTTTTTTCCGCCGCCGCCTCATCCTGCTCCTGCCCGACCGTGATCGCCAGCTCGCCGCCGACGACCACCGGTAGTTCATACTGGCTGATCTGGTAGCCCTTGGG
>JAITAJ010000134.1 GCA_031284185.1 Accumulibacter sp.
TGTCCGCCGCCCGTGCCTGCTTCGCGGCCTTCTGCGCCTTCCTCACCTCGCCGGGATCGGCGCCATGGGCCAGCAGCTTCCGGGCTTCGTCCCGGCGCTCGCGGGCTTCCTTGAGGCTAACTGTGGGGTATGTGCCAAGGGCCAATCGCTTCTCTTTTCCCCCAAAGCGGTATTTCATCCGCCACAGTTTTCCCCCCGATGGGGAAATTTCCAGGTACATCCCGCCGCCGTCAAATATGCGTGCAGGTTTGTCGGTAGGCTTGGCGTTCTTGACTGCGGCGTCTGTCAGCAACATTTGGGGGTATCCTGTTCTACAGATTTGTGGAATACCCCCCGAATCTACCCCCAAATACCCCCAGATGCCAATGGATTCTATCGGATGTCTTTGGACAAGAAAAAGCCCGGAAACCTTGATTTTACTGGGTTTTCCGGGCTGTATCGGACGGCGTTGGATGGGTATCTGGTGGTGATGGGCAGAATCGAACTGCCGACCTATGGGTTATGAATCCATCGCTCTAACCGACTGAGCTACATCACCACGCAAGGGAGCGGATTATAGAATTACGCTCGTCCGGTGGTCAAGCTCGCGGCGGCGAGCACAAGCAGCCAAAGCTTGTCTATAATGCGCCCATGCCATTATCTGCCTCTCTCGTCGCATCGATCGTCGGCGCGGTCATCGAAACCATCGCGCAGTCGCCCCAGCCGCCGGACGCTCCGATCACGCCGTACGACACGTATGTCGCCAGACGCGCCCTGCCGCCCGAAGCGAAGGTCGGATTCATGCGGCCCATTGCCGGAAACGGCCTGATCGTCATCGACGACAAAAATCTGCCGCTCTCGCCGGTCGCCCAGTTCCGCAACCAGAAAAACCTCATCGTCATGCCCATGACGGTGCAGCGGCCGTCCAACGTGATTTACATCAACAACAACTTCGGCTCGGTCCATCGCGTCTGGCTGATCGGTCAGGCGGAAGCCGACGCACTCAGGAAGGATCGGTCGGATTGATCCTGCTTCGATGACCAAGAAACTCTTCATCCGCACTTTCGGGTGCCAGATGAATGAGTACGACTCGGGCAAGATGGCCGACGTGCTCGCCGCTTCCGAAAGCATCATCAGGACCGATCGCCCCGAGGAGGCCGACATCATCCTCTTCAATACGTGTTCGGTGCGCGAGAAAGCGCAGGAGCGCGTGTTTCACGATCTCGGACGCATACGCCCGCTGAAAAAGGACAGGCCCGACCTGATCATCGGCGTCGGCGGCTGCGTCGCCAGCCAGGAAGGCGACGCCATCGTCGCCCGCGCGCCGCACGTCGACGTGGTGTTCGGACCGCAGACGCTGCACCGCCTGCCGCAACTGATCGCCGACCGCCGGCGCTCCGGCAGACCGCAGGTCGACGTCTCCTTCCCGGAGATCGAGAAATTCGACAGCCTGCCCCCGGCCAGGGTCGAAGGCGCCGCCGCCTTCGTCTCGATCATGGAAGGCTGCGGCAAGTTCTGCGCGTACTGCATCGTCCCTTATACGCGCGGCAGCGAAATCTCGCGCCCGTTCGACGACGTGCTGACCGAAGTGGCCGGCCTGGCCGGCCAAGGCGTGGGCGAAGTCACCCTGCTCGGCCAGAACGTCAACGCCTACCGCGGCGTCATGGGCCGGACGGACGAAACGGCCGATCTGGCGCTGCTCATCGAATACATCGCCGAGATTCCCGGCATCGAACGCATCCGCTACACCACGTCGCACCCGCGCGAGCTGACGCAGCGCCTGATCGACGTCTACACCCGCGTGCCGAAACTCGTCTCGCACCTGCACCTGCCCGTGCAGTCGGGTTCGGACCGCGTGCTGGCGGCAATGAAGCGCGGTTACACGGCGCTCGAATACAAGAGTCTGATACGGAAATTGCGGGCCGCCCGGCCGGAAATTTCGCTCTCGTCGGATTTCATCGTCGGTTTCCCCGGCGAGACGGCCGAGGATTTCGAGAAGACGATGAAACTGATCGACGACGTCGGCTTCGACGCCTCGTTCTCGTTCCTTTACAGTCCCCGTCCCGGCACCCCGGCCGCCGATCTTGCCGACGATACGCCACGCGGGGTTCATCTCGAACGCCTGACGCGCCTTCAGCGACGCATCGAGGAACTGGCGCAGGCCATCTCGCGTTCGATGGTCGGCACGACGCAGCGCGTGCTCGTCGGAGGGCGGTCGAAAAAAGACGGCAACGAACTCGCCGGGCGCACCGACAACAATCGTGTCGTCAACTTCGAGGGGAACCCCCGCCTGCTGAACCGATTCGTCGACCTGCGCATCACCTCGGCCATGCCGCACTCGCTGCGCGGCGAAGTCCTGACCCGGGAGTCGTGAGCCATGCCCGCGAAAACCGCCGCGACCGCCATTTCTTCCTCCAGAGTCAAGCCACGCGCCGTCGAACTTTCCTTCGCGCCGATCGACAATGCCCGGCTGGCCAATCTCTGCGGCGTTCTCGACGAGAACCTGCGCCAGATCGAGACCGCCTTCGACGTCTCCATCGCCCGCCGGGGAGAGCGTTTCACGCTGCGCGGAAAAAAAGAGAAGCTCGCCCTGGCCTCGGAAGCCCTGCAAATGTTCCACGCCCACGCGAAGGACGCGCTTTCCATCGACGAAATACAGCTCGGCCTGATCGAGATATCCAACCGCCCGGCGCGCCGGGACACGCGAAAACCGGACGACGACGCGCCGGCGCTCTTGACGCGCAAGACC
This sequence comes from Accumulibacter sp., assembly GCA_031284185.1. GTDB lineage: Bacteria > Pseudomonadota > Gammaproteobacteria > Burkholderiales > Rhodocyclaceae > Propionivibrio. The sequence goes on from JAITAJ010000134.1 coordinate 2,729, forward strand.
GAGCTGCATGGCCGCACCCCGCGTCAGGTCGAATATCTCCGGAAAATCCAGGAGCATGACATCAGCTTCGGCATCGGCCCGGCGGGCACCGGCAAGACTTACCTGGCCGTCGCCTCCGCCGTCGATGCCCTGGAGCGGGAGCTGGTGCGACGCATCGTGCTCACCCGCCCGGCGGTGGAAGCCGGCGAGCGGCTCGGTTTCCTGCCCGGCGACCTCGCGCAGAAGGTCGACCCCTCCCTGCGCCCGCTCTACGACGCGCTCTACGACCTGATGGGTTTCGACAAGGTCGGCCGCCTGTTCGAGCGCGCTTCCATCGAGATCGCCCCGCTGGCCTACATGCGCGGGCGCACCCTCAATCATGCCTTCATCATTCTCGACGAGGCGCAGAACACGACGCCCGAGCAGATGAAGATGTTCCTCACCCGCATCGGCATCGGCGCCAGGGCCGTGGTGACCGGCGACGTCACCCAGATCGACCTGCAACGCGGCCAGAAAAGCGGTCTGATCGAAGCGCGCCGGATTCTGAAGGATGTGCGCGGCATCGCCTTCACCGAGTTCCAGAAGGAAGATGTCGTCCGTCATCCGCTGGTGGCCCGCATCGTTTCAGCCTATGAGGCGCACGCCGCGCTGGAAGAAAAGAATGAGCGGGGCGACAGGTAAGCGCCTGGACCTGGGCGTGCAATATGCCAGCCGGGCGGACGGGCTGCCCGCGCGCGCGGAGATTCGCGCCTGGTCCCGCGCGGCGCTCGACGTCGACGGCAGGCGCGGCGGCCAGATCACCGTTCGCTTCGTCGACGCCGACGAAGGCCGGGCGCTGAACCGCGACTACCGGCGCAAGGATCGTCCGACCAATGTGCTCTCCTTCGTTTACGAGAGCGAACCCCGGATACGAGGCGATCTCGTCATCTGCGCGCCGGTGGTCGTCCGCGAGGCGATGGAGCAAGGCAAGACGCCAAGGGCGCACTATGCCCACCTCGTCGTGCACGGCCTCCTGCACCTCCTCGGCTACGACCACGAGACCGGCGAAGACGACGCGCGGCAAATGGAAGACAAGGAACGCGCGATACTGGCCTCATTGGGCTTCACCGATCCCTATCGCGACGAAGGCGGATAGCCCATCCTCCTCCCACCTCTCGAAAAAATGGACTTCGACCGGCCGACCCTCCTCGAACGCCTCTTCTCGCTGCTTTTGCGCAAGCCGGGAGATCGCGGGCAACTGATCCAGCTGTTGCGTTCCGCGCACGAGCGCAAGCTGCTCGACGCCGACGCCCTGTCGATCACCGAAAGCGCCCTGGCCGCCTCGGAAATCATCGTGCGCGACGTGATGGTGCCGCGGGCGAGAATGGAAGTCGTCGACATCGAGGATTCGCTGGACGAGATCGTCGAGCGGATCAACCGCACCGCGCACTCGCGTTTTCCGGTCATCGAAGGCAGTCGAGACAACGTGATCGGCATCCTGCTGTCCAAGGACCTGCTGCGCCTCCCCAGGGACGGGGCGGCCCGTCTGCGCGACTGGCTGCACCCGGTGGTCTTCATCCCCGAATCGAAACGGCTGAACGTGCTGCTGCGCGAATTCCGGCTCTCGCGCAACCACATGGGCATCGTCGTCGACGAGTATGCCGGCGTGAGCGGCCTGGTGACCATCGAGGACGTGCTGGAACAGATCGTCGGCGACATCGAGGACGAATACGATTCCGGCACGGCGCGGGACGACATCCGTGAAGACCCGCTCGGCCACTATCGCGTCAAGGCGCAGACGACGATCGAGGACTTCAACGCGAAATTCGGCGCCGGACTGAGCGGCGAGGATTGCGACACCATCGGCGGCTTCATCCTCAACCGTCTCGGGCGAGTCCCGCGGCGCAAGGAAAGAATCGACATCGATGATCTGCGCCTCACCGTTCTGCGTGCCGACAGCCAGCGTCTGTACACGCTGCTCGTCACCCATCTGCCGATGTCCGATGCGGCTGGCTGAATCCGTTCCGTGGCGATACGCCGCCGCCCTCCCGCTTGGCGCGGCGTGCGTGACCGCCTTCGCCCCGTTCGGCTGGTTTCCCGTCATCTGGCTGACGCTCGGCGGCCTGTACGCGCTGCTCGGCCCGTCGGCGAACCGGCGCGTTTCCGTCCGCGAAGGCGCCCTCATCGGCTGGCTGTTCGGGCTGGGCGGCTTTCTCGCCGGCGTCTCCTGGATCTTCGTCAGCCTGGGCACCTTCGGCGGCATGCCGGCCCCGGTCGCGGGGCTGGCCACGCTGCTCTTCTGCGCGGCCATGGCGCTTTATCCGGCGCTGGCCGGCGTCCTCTTCGCGCGTCTGGCGCCGGAAGCGATCCGGTGGCGCATCCCGGTTTTCGCCGCGTCGTGGACGCTCACCGAATGGTTGCGCGGCTGGTTTCTCACCGGCTTCCCCTGGCTGGCCGCCGGCTATTCGCAGACGCCGCCCAGCCCGCTGGCGGGCTTCGTCCCGATCATCGGCGTCTACGGCGCCTCCCTGCTCGCCGCGCTCACCGGAGCGCTCCTCGTGGAAGTGGCGCGCGGCGGACGCCGGAAGGCGGCGATCGCGCCGGCCCTCATCGTCCTGGCCCTCCTCATGGCCGGCGGCGCCGCGCTTTCCGGTCGCGGCTGGACCACGCCCCAGGGCAAGGCGATGCGTGTCGCGCTGCTGCAGGGCAACATCGCCCAGGACGACAAATGGGTTCCCGAAAAACTCGAAGAATCGCTGCTCGCCTATTACTCCCTGGCGCGCGACAATCCGGCGCGACTGACCGTGCTGCCGGAAGCCGCGCTGCCGATGTTCTTCAGCGAGGTGCCGGAATCCTACCTCGACGCGATGAGTCAGCTTGTCGCGCGGCAAAACGGCGATCTTCTGTTCGGCGTCGTCACGGGCGACTGGTCGCGGTACGCCAACAGCGTCGTCGGTCTCGGCGCCTCGGGGCGGCAGCGTTATGACAAATCGCATCTGGTCCCCTTCGGCGAGTTCGTCCCGACCGGCTTCGCCTGGTTCATGGACATGGCCTACATTCCGATGTCCAGTTTCACGCCGGGCGAGGAAAGGCAGGCGCCCTTTCTCATCGGTGATCAGAAGATCGCCGTCAACATCTGCTACGAAGACGCCTTTGGCGAGGCGATCATCCGCGTGTTGCCGGAGG
>JAITAJ010000371.1 GCA_031284185.1 Accumulibacter sp.
GTGGCTTACAAGGAAACCAAGCTGAAATGAGTCCTCTTCAGAAGACAGATATTTGAGAGGACAGAAGACAGTTTCAGAGGACAGACGATAGCGGACAGAAGACAGATGAGCTTGCGGCGCTGTCGCGCCGGGTGAGGGAGGAAAAACCGAGCGATGGGTTTTTCCATCTTATCCGGCGCGACAGCGCCGCATACTTATCTGTCTTCTGTCTTCTGTCCTCTGAAATCTGTCCTCTGAAATCTGTCCTCTGAAACGGTTCTCTGAAACTCAAATCAGATTTTCGCGCACCACGCCACCGCGCTGGATGAGCTGGCGAAGCTGGGCGAGCGCTTCGATTTGAATCTGGCGCACGCGCTCACGAGTCAGATTGAGATCGGCGGCCACTTCTTCGAGCGTGCTGATTTCGTTGCCGCCGAGTCCGTAGCGCCTTTCCAGAACACGGCGCTGCTTGTCCGTCAGTTGATCCACCCACTGTTTCACCAGGGCCTCGATTTCGGCGGATTGCAGCAACTCGCCCGGATCGATCGCCTTTTCGTCCGCGATGGCGTCGGCGATCGTGTGGTCGGGATCGATCTCCAGCGGCATGTCGAGCGAGGCGATGTGCTCGTTCAGCATGATCACGCGGCGCACGTCATCGATCGGGCGGTCGATCAGGTGGGCGACCTGGTCGACCTGGGCCTCCTTGCCGCTGCCCGTCTCCAGATAACGAAGGGCGCGCAGGACCAGGTTGATTTCCTTGACCACGTGCACCGGTAGCCGGATGGTCCGCGACTGGTTCATGATGGCTCGCTCGACGCTTTGGCGAATCCACCAGGTGGCATACGTCGAAAAGCGAAACCCGCGATCCGGATCGAATTTCTCGATCGCGTGGATCAGGCCGAGGTTCCCTTCTTCGATCAGGTCGAGCAGGGGAATGCCGCGATTGAGATAATGCTTGGCAATGTTCACCACCAGCCGCAGGTTGTGCTCGATCATCTTCTGACGCGCCACGAAATCCCCGGTGCGCGCCCGGCATGCCCACGTGTATTCTTCCTCGGGCGTGAATAACGGCTTGGCGCCGATCTCGTTCAGGTAGTGCTGGGTGACGTCGTTGAGCAGCTCGGTTTCGGGCAGGAACACGGCGGCTTTTTCCTCGTGGTCGGAATCGACGAAAAATTCCTCTTCGCCATCTTCTTTCCGAGACGCCTCATCGTCCATCGGATCGGCGTTTTCATTCGCGTTCGTCGCCATGATCAACGTGGTGGCAAGTATTTCAGTGGATCGACGGGTTTACCCTGGCGCCGGACTTCAAAATGCAGCTTGACCCGATCCGCGTCCGTGTTGCCCATTTCGGCAATTTTCTGTCCCTTGGTCACCGATTGTCCTTCCTTGACGAGAATGTTCTGGTTGTGCGCATACGCGGATATATAAGTGGCGTCGTGCTTGATGATCACCAGCTTGCCATAGCCGCGCAAACCCGTGCCGCTGTAGGCGACCCGGCCGCCGTTCGCCGCGACCACCGGATCGCCCGCCTTGCCGGCGATGTCGATGCCCTTGCTGCCGTTCTCGCTGAACGTGCCGACGATCTTGCCGCTGGCCGGCCATATCCAGACGGTTCCGCCGCTGGCCGCCTTCGCGGGCGGCGGCTTGACCGCGCCATCTTCGCCAGGTTTTGGCTCCGGTTTCGGCTCCGCCGGCTTCGGCTCGGGTTTCGCTTGCCCCTCGGTCTGCGCCATCGCCAGCGCTTGCTCGGAGTAGGGTTCCTTGCCCGCTTTCGGCTCGCGTTTGAGCTTGTCCGTGTTCCCCGGCGGCTCCGAGCGCTTTTCGACCGCCGGCGCGCCGCCGATCGGCCGGACGACGACGTTGCCGGAGCTGACCGGCGCGACGACCGCGGCGCCCGGCGCGACCGGCTTGATCCTGAGCACCTGCCCGACCGATATCTGGTGGGGATTCTCGATATGGTTGAGCGCGATCAGCTCGCGGTGATCCATGCCGTGTTCGCGGGCGATGCTGTAGAGCGTGTCGCCGCTCCTGACGGTGTAGGTATCCGCCTGCGCCGTCGTCTGGCCGGGCGTGTACTGCCCGCTCCGCTCGGCGACCGGCGCGGGCGAATTGGAGGTGCAGGCGAAAAGCCCGAGCGCGATGATCACCAGGACGGCATGGGCGATGCCGGAAGAAAAGCCATTTTTTTTCATTCGAGTCCTGAAAGTAGCGGAACGAAACGAACACCATCCAGACGAGTCTCGACGTAGCCTTCGGCGCGCCGTTCGATCAGTATCAGGCGCTGATCTCCGGAACCCAGCGGCAGGAGCATTCTGCCACCAAGCGCCAGTTGCTGCAAAAGCGCGGAGGGCACGCCTTGCGCCGCGGCGGCGAGGATGATGGTGTCGAACGGGGCGGCTTCGGGAAGGCCATGCTGCCCGTCCGCGTGTTTCAGGCGCACGCGGAACTGGCGGACGGCCCGCAGGTTGAGCTTGGCCTGCTCCAGCAGCGCTCCGATCCGTTCGACCGCGTAAACGTCAGGCGTCAGTTGCGCCAGCACGGCGGCCTGATAACCGCAGCCGGCGCCGACTTCGAGCGTCTTGCCCAGGCCGGCGCGTTTGTCGAGCAGGATTTCGATCATGCGCGCCACGACGAAGGGCTGCGAGATGGTCTGCGCAAAACCAAGCGGCAGGGCCATGTCCTTGTAGGCGCGCGAAGCGAGGGCTTCCTCGATGAACAGGTGGCGCGGCACGGCGGCGATCGCCGCCAGCACCCGTTCATCGCGGATGCCCTGCTCGCGCAGCCGGTCGACCATATGCATACGGTTGCGCCGGGAGGTCATGCCGAGACCGGCGGCCGTGCGCGGGTGCGCCGTCACGACAGCCATGAGCGAAGCATCGCCAGCTGCGCGTTGTGCGTAAGATCGATCTGCAGGGGCGTGATCGACACCTGGCCGCCGGCGACCGCGTGAAAGTCGGTTTCCTCGCCGGCGTCCTGCGCCTCGCCCGCGGCGCCGACCCAGTACACGGTTTCATTGCGCGGCGTCATCGTGCGCACCACCGATTCCGCCTTGTGCCTCTTGCCCAGACGGGTGACGGTCCAGCCTTTCAGGGCGTCGAAGGGGATGTCCGGCACATTGACGTTGAGCAGCACCGGCTCGGTCTCTCTTTGCCGGACCATCCGCACGACCTCCAGCGCCACCCGCGCCGCCGTCTCGTAATGCACGCCGGCCTTGCTGCACAGCGACACCGCCACCGACGAGATGCCCAGGAGATAGCCTTCGGTAGCCGCGGCGACGGTTCCCGAGTAGATCGTGTCGTCGCCCATGTTGGCGCCGTTGTTGATTCCGGAGACCACCATGTCGGGCATTTCGTCGAGCATTCCCGTGACTGCCAGATGTACGCAATCGGTCGGCGTGCCGTTGACGTAGTAGAAGCCGTTCGCCGATTGCCTCAGCGACAGCGGCCGGTCCAGCGTCAGCGAATTGGAGGCGCCGCTGCGGTCCCGTTCGGGCGCAACCACGGTAATCTCGGCGATGGAGGAGAGTGCGCGCGCGAGATGTTCGATGCCCGGAGAAAAATAGCCGTCGTCGTTGCTCAACAAAATACGCATGTCAGCTCGCTTCAGCCCGGCAGGTAGCGCACGCGCAACACGCCGTCGATGGCGGTCAACCGGGCGGTCATCGGCGGCGGAATTTCGTTTTCCACGTCCACCAGCGTAAATGCCAGCTCGCCGCGCGATTTGTTCATCA
>JAITAJ010000017.1 GCA_031284185.1 Accumulibacter sp.
CTGAAAATCAACGAAGTATTGATTCCCCCAAACGCGAAATTATTGCTCATCGCATATTCGCAATCGATTTTCCGCCCTTCTCCCATGATGTAGTCCAGTTCCCCGCAACGCGGATCGACGTGGTCGAGGTTGACCGTGGGCGCGTACCAGCCGGACTGCATCATGGCGATGGAAAACCACGCTTCCAGCGCGCCCGCCGCGCCGAGCGTGTGGCCCATGTAGCCCTTGAGCGAACTGATCGGCATCCGGGGACCGAACACGGCGTTCGTCGCCTGCGTTTCGGCAATGTCACCCAGCTCCGTGGCAGTGCCATGACCGTTGACATAGCCGATGGCCTCGGGCGGCAGACCCGCCGAGGCAAGCGCGAGAAGCATGGCGACGGCCTGGGTCTCCGCGCGTGGCTGCGTGACGTGCGTTCCATCACCGTTGGTCCCGTAGCCCACGATTTCCGCATGGATCCTCGCGCCGCGCGCCTTGGCGTGTTCATATTCTTCCAGGATCAACGTGCCCGCGCCTTCGCCGATCACCAGCCCGTCACGGTCGCGGTCGTAAGGGCGCGGAGTCAGTTGCGGCGTGTCGTTCTTCGTGCTCGTGGCGAACAGAGTATCGAAAACCGCCGTGTCGGCGGCTCCCAGTTCCTCCGCGCCGCCGGCGATCATCACGTCCGCGTGGCCGTGCAGGATGGTCTCGAAAGCGTAGCCGATGCCCTGGCTGCCGGAGGTGCAGGCGCTCGACGTGGTATGCACCCTGTCGGTGAGTCCGAAGAAGACGGCGATGTTGACCGGCGCCGTGTGTCCCATCATGCGGATGTAACTGTTGGCGTTGATGCCATTCACCGCGCGGTTCGAGATCATGCGGCCAAAGTCGGCGATGGCGCCCATCGAACCCGCCGAGGAACCGTAGGAGACGCCCGCCCGCCCGGAAGCGAGGAGCGCCTTTTCTTCGAGCAGGCCGGCGTCGGCGAGCGCGAGTTCGGAGGCGCGGCAGGCGAGTTGCGCCACGCGCCCCATGCTGCGCATTACCTTGCGGGTGTAGGTTTCGGGCGGAAGGACGAAATCGGCGACCGGCGCGGCCAGGCGCGAATTCAGCCCCTCGATGTCGGCCCACTCGTCCATGTGGCGCACGGCATTCTTCCGGGCGCGCAGACGGGACGCGATTTCCTCCCAGGAAGAACCCAGCGGAGTGATGCCGCCCATGCCCGTGACGACGACCCGCCTCTTGTCCCCTTCGACGTTCCGGCTCACAACATGCCTCCATTGACGGAGATCACCTGCCGCGTGACGTAGGCGGCCTCGTCCGAGAGCAGGAAGCTCACCACGGCGGCGACCTCCTCCGGCCGGCCCGCGCGGCGCAGGGGAATCATGGGAAGAATTCGCTCCATGACTTCAGGTTCGGCCATGCCGGTGTCGATCAGGCCCGGCGCGACGCAATTGACGGTGATGCGCCGCTTGGCAAGCTCCAGCGCGAGCGCCTTGGTCGCGCCGATCACGCCCGCCTTGGCGGCGCTGTAGTTGACCTGCCCGCGGTTGCCCGCCTGGCCGGAGAGCGACGAGAGCGTGACGATGCGCCCTGGGCGGCGCGCTTGCACCATCGGCAGGACGAGCGGGCGCAGCACGTTGTAGAGGCCATCGAGATTGACGGCGAGCACACCGTCCCATTCCTCGCCGGTCATGGCGGGAAAGGCGTTGTCGGCGGCGGCGCCCGCGTTGCAGACGACGCCGTAATGGACGCCGTGCGCCTCGATGTCCGCCGTGAGCGCGGCATGGGCCGCCGCGCGGTCGGCCACGTCGAATTGCAGCACGCGCGGGCGCTCGCCGCCCGTTTTCGCCGCGAGCTCGTCCGCGAGCCGTTCGGTACGCTCGCGCCGGCGGCGGCAATGCAGCACCGGCAGAAAACCATCCGCCGCCACGCGGCGGGCAATGGCCTCGCCGATGCCTTGCGAGGCGCCGGTCACGAGAATGGTCTTGCGGGAATCGCCGTTCATGTCGTCGTCAAATAAACCTTGATGTCTCGGGGCTGGAATACCGTCAGCCGCGCTCTGGCCACCGGCGTACCGAAAGGAAGATGGATCACGCAGTCCATGACGCCGACTCCATCGCTGTCGCGCCAGTCGTCGCGCGCCTCGACGGCGAGCGCCGCGCCCGCCGGGAATCCATCCACGCAGCTGACGTACTCGCGCGCCGAAACGAGAAAGCCGGTTCTCACCGGCTCGCCTTTTTCGCGGAATTCCCATCCGACCAGGGCGCCGGCGGTCTGCGCCATGTATTCGATGCCCACATAGGCGGGCACCTTGCCGTCACGGCAAAAAGGGCTGTCCTCGCGCACCGTGACGGCGCACACGATGCGCCCCGTCCCGGCTTCGAGCACGCGATCGAGCAGCACCATGCGGCCACGGTGCGGAAGATAATTCCCTATCGGCAAATAGGTCATCAGGAATCAGGAAAAGTTTGAGTTCAGCGGCACGCTTCAGCACGCCCGCTGGAACGAATTGTTAGAACCTCGTCCGCTTGCGATGGATGAGTACATTTGCTGGACAAGTCTTTATGCTGTTCTTCAACGAACAAAGTGAAGTCAGTGATACTGAACAGTGGTAATGAGGCTGGTTTGGATTGTTCATTGACGAAATCTCCCATGCGCTCGGTTCCGTTCGCCAGTCGATAAAGGATTGTCCTGATTGCTTCATCGCTACGATCAACGCCAATCCAGCGACGCCCCAGGCTGGAAGCTACTGTAAGCGCAGTACCTGATCCTGCGTAACAGTCCATCACGAGATCCCCTGGACTTGATGACGCCTGGATGATTCGGGTCAGTAGTGCAGGGTTCTTTTCAGTTGGATAGCCTGTTATGTGGATGTTTTGGTTGTGTGCATCTCGCATATTCATCCAGATGTCTTGTACCGGGATACCAGCGCTGTCTTCCAGATAAATTATACGGCGCGGGTTACCTGTTGCCGACCAGTAGATTTCGCCGCGAGCATCCATTTCATCCAGTGTGGCTGGCATGTATTGCCAATGCTTGCCCGGTGGCGGCATCTTGCCGCGCCACTCTTTTCCCGTTTCACCGTTGCGAACACCTGGCGCATGGACTGGCACTTTCTTGTAACGTCGCCCATCAGGATCAACGTACTGATACTCTTTCATCACTTTGGCTTCGTCCCATTGCTCAACTGGACGATTCCAAACGTAACTATCACTTTTCGTGTAGAAGAGAATATAGTCAGCGACGTTGCCGTATGTTTTTCTGGTGTAGTTCTTTGGGTTGCACTTCTTTCGAGTGATACAGTTCCTGAAATTCTTTTTCCCGAAAATTTCATCAAGAATGATGCGGATGTGAAATGTCATCCGCTCATCCAGATGCAGGTACAGGGAGCCATCATCGGCGAGCAGCCGATGGATCAGTATTAGTCGCTCACGTAATGCCTCGACAAAAGCAGGTCCAACCAGATGATCGTCATAGGCATGTTCTTGCTTCCGTGATTCGAACGCTGCCGCTGTAGCAAATGGTGGATCAATGTAGACTAGCCTGACATTGCCAGTGACGGAATCATCCTGCGTAAGCGCCGCTAAAACCTGGAGGTTGTCAGCATGGTATAGCCGGTTCTCGCCATTGCCATGAGCTACGTTTGGAACATACTTGCCTGCTGGCGTTGCCAATATTTCCTCTGCCGACTTCTTGCCGGGGTATTCAAGACAGAAGCCCGCGGTTTCGGTAAAGTCCTCCTGGTTATTACCGTTACGCTTCCCTTTCCCGGGAATAGGTACTGACATATCAAGACCTCAGCCACTCGGTGGTAATACGATCCGGCACCATGCGCAAGGTGACAACCTTGACTCGGCCAGGCCATTGATCCTCGATATACGAGTAGTCATTCCACATTGAGCCAAGCAATAAACCCGGCCCGTCATTTACATAGATGACCTTGATGTGTGGCATTCCGTGACTATCCGCATAGCCAATAATTTCCTGAGCGACTTCGCGATACTGACCGGTACGGTCATCTTCCTGGGCACCACCCCGGTCTGAGTCGTAACGGGCAAGACCAATAGCCAGTACCTTCTTGCCATCATAAATCACAAAGTCCACGGGGCGGTCAGGCTTCGGATAGTTTTTGAATATATCGCCCAGCAACACATCCTTGCCAGCACGCTCTGGCCCGGTAACAACCAATCCAGCATGTCGGCTACGCAACATGTCGAAAAGGCGCTCCGTTAGGTCATAGCCTTTCTTGCCTCGATCTTTGTATTCCCATAGGACAGCACAAAGAGCCTCGTCTGGCATCGGGCGTGAATCGAACTTCCGCTGTACCTCAACGATGCTACGGAAAGCATCGCCAAACTGAGCACAAATCTTCGCCGCATCGTTTTTTCGCTTGAGCATTTCGACAGGCGTCCGGGGGCTAACGTATTTCCTGAAAATCCGGCAGAGCTGCGTACGCATCCACTGATTTCTTGTCTCCATGATGGAAGTGAAAAAGTTAGTAGATGAATGTGATGCCTTCAGCAACAAGCCAAACTCAGTCAATACCGGCTCATAGAGTCGGCAAGCGTCCAGAAGAATATCTGGATAATACTCACCATTGGCAAGGGTAATCCATGTTTCTGCTTCGGGCTTGTAGTCAGCAAATCTGAATTCTTTCTTCATTGATTGGCAATACCTTTGTTGGGGTTCTAACCGAATCATGATTCATGATCCCCAGAATCAGCGCCGCGTTGCTGCCGCCAAAGGCAAAGGAGGTGGAAAGCGCGTATTTTAGCGGCGATTCGGCGGTTTCCCCAGGAGCGGCGAGGCGCAGGGATGGAATTTCGGGATCGGGCGCTCCGTCCCAGAGATGCGGCGGCAGGCGTTTTTCGGCATCGGTGAGCGTCAGCCAGCAGAGGGCCGCTTCCAGCGCGCCCGCCGCGCCAAGGACATGGCCGGTGAGCGGCTTGGTCGAACTCATCGGCACGCCGGGGAAAACCGC
>JAITAJ010000034.1 GCA_031284185.1 Accumulibacter sp.
GCTGTCCTCTGAACCGTGCCCGGTTTTTCCATCTCCTCCCGGCGCGACAGCGCCGCAAGCTCATCTGTCTTCTGTCTTCTCTAAGTTCTGTCTTCTGAAACTGCCCTCTGCGCAAGGCACCACCACCGGCGTGCCGCGCTCGTCGTGTATCACCGTGACGCGCAGGCCGTAAACCGCTTCGATGCGTTCTCCGGTGAACGCTTCGCGCGGATGACCGTCGAACTGAACTTCGCCCTTCTTCAGCAAAATGACCCGGTCGCAGAATTGGGCGGCCAGGTTCAGGTCGTGCAGGGCCGCTATGATGGTTTTGCCTTCGTCACGGGCCTTTCGCCGCATCAGTTCCATGATTTCGACACAGTGATTGATGTCGAGTCCACTCGTCGCTTCGTCCAGCAGCAGAACGTCGCCCTCTTGCACCAGGGCGCGGGCGATCAGCGTCTTCTGCAATTCGCCGCCGGAAAGATGCAGCACGTCGCGTTCCGCCAACGGGCCGAGCGCCAGCGCCTCGATGATCCATTCCGTTTTCCGCCGGTCTTCCTCGTCGTACCCGGCCCAGCGGTCGCGCAACCAGGGGAGCCGCCCCATCAGAACCGCCTCGCGCACCGTCAGGGCCGTGGAAAGCCCGCTCTGCTGCGGCACATAGGCAAGACCACGGGATCGCTCCTCGGAAGAAACATAGACGATCCTTCCCGATCGGGGCTGCAAGAAACCGAGCAGATTCTTCAGGAAGGTCGATTTGCCACAGCCGTTCGGCCCCAACAGCCCGGTCAGTTCGCCCGCGCCGAAACACAGGCTGATGTCGCGCAGGATTTCCCGTCTCCTGTAGGAGAACGACAGATTTTCCGTGGCAAGTTGCGTCAATGACACTCCTTTCGCGCGGCGAGAAAGAGAAAGAAGGGTGCGCCGAAGAAGGCGGTGACGATGCCGACTGGCGTTTCGATCGGGGCGAGCGCCGTCCGCGCGACGGTGTCGGCGAAGAGCAGGAAGACGCCGCCGAAAAACGCGGCGAAAGGCAGGAGCCGGCCATGAATGTTGCCGATGCACAGGCGGGCCGCGTGGGGAATGATGAGACCGACGAAACCGATCATGCCGCAGAAGGCGACGGAAAAGGCGGTGATGCAACAGACGATGATCAGGAGACGCCGTTTCAGGCGACCGGGCGAGAGTCCCAGCGAAAACGCTTCGGCGTCTCCCAGGAGCAGGGCGTCGATGTCGTGGCGGCGATAGATGAAGTACACGGCGGACAAGAGCAGCGGCACGGAAAGAATGGCGATGCGCGGCCAGGTCGCGTAGCCGAGATAGCCCATCATCCATACCATGACGCGGTACGAATCTTCGCCCGCGGCATACATGGCGAAGGAGGTGAAGGCGGCAAAGAAGGCCGCTATCGCTATGCCGGTGATGAGAAGCGATGCCGTGTCGGTCTGCCCCCGTCTGCCGGATATCCTGAATACCAGGAGCGATGTCGACAGCGCCGTCACGAAACCGAAGATGCCGTAGTAAAAATCCGGCAGTTTGAACAGGAAGGCCAGCGCCGCCCCGGCTGCGGCTCCGGCGCTCACCCCGATGATGTAGGGGTCGGCCAGCGGATTGTGAAAGACCGCCTGGGAGATCGTTCCCGACATGGCCAGCATGATGCCGATGAGCAGAGACATGACCAGGCGGGGAAGCCGCAGGCCCAGCACGATTTCGGCCACCGCGCCCCGCTCCGTGCCGTCGAGTATCCCGACGAACTGCGCCGGCGTTATCCGCACGCTGCCGTTCAGGATGGCGAAGCAGGCCAGCACGACCAGCGCGGCGAAGAGGGTCGCGTAGGCCACGCGAAGCCGGGCATTCATCGAGCGGCGCTTCACGCGGGAACCCTCCGCGGGAATGCTCGGCCCGGCGCGCCGCGACGGCTGGCCGCGGCCAGTTCCAGCACCCGTCCGATCACGATCAGCGCCGGCGGCCTGACCCGATTGTCGCGGGCGGTTTGCGGCAGGGTGGCGAGACTCGCCGGAAAGATTTTCTGATCCGGGCAGGTCGCGCGATAGATCAGCGCGGCGGGCGTATCGCCGGGCAATCCGGCTTCCATGAGACGCGCCGAGATGGTTCCGATGCCGACGATCCCCATGTAGATCACCACGGTCTGGCCGGGCCGCGCGAGCGCCGGCCAGTCGAGATCGACCGAGCGATCCTTGAGACGGCCCGTGGCGAAAACGCAGTTTTGCGCGCGGCCCCGGTAGGTCAGCGGAAAGCCGAAACTCGCGGCGGCGCCCAGCGCGGCAGTGATTCCGGGCACGATCCCGACTTCGATTCCGGCCTCGATGAGGGCGTCGACTTCTTCTCCGCCGCGCCCGAAGACGAAGGGATCGCCGCCCTTCAGGCGCACGACGCGCCGGCCTTCCCGCGCTTTTTCGACGAGCAGCGCGCAGATCCTTTCCTGCGGCAGCGTGTGCCTTCCCGCTTCCTTTCCGGCGTAGATGCGCTCGGCTCCCGGCGAAATCAGGTCGAGCACGCCTTCGCCGACCAGATGGTCATACACCACGGTGTCGGCGCTCCGGATCAGCCGCGCCGCTTTCAGCGTGATCAGGTCGGGATCGCCCGGCCCGGCGCCGACGAGATCGACCCGGCCCGCGTTCGCCGGTGTCTTCATGCCCTTTCCTCCCCGCCGTCCCGCGCGCCGGGTTCAGGCGCCTCCGCCAGCGCGGCGGCGATGTAGTCCTCGGGAAGATCGTGGATTTTCGCCAGTTCGCCGGCACTCTTTCCGCTCTCCCGGAGCGCCGCCAGCCAGCCTTCCAGTCCGCCGGCGAGCGGGCGTCCCGCCTTCTCCCCCGCGCGCGCGGCGCGGCGCTTGTCCCGAATCTCGTACTTGTCGACGTAACCCCGCGGGGTGATCATCAGGCCGTCTCTCACGTAAGTGTTGGAATTGCCGATCAGCACCGTCGAGAGCATCCCGATCTCGGCCTCGGCCACCTCGCCGAGCGTCGTTATTTCGACGCGCTGTTTCGGGCGAAAGGCGGACTTGACGATGGCGACCGGCGTTCCGGAAGAGCGGTGACGCAGAAAGATTCGCCGCGCCTCCTGAACGTGCCGCGTGCGCCGCCCGCTTTTCGGGTTGTAGAGCGCGACGACGAAATCGGCATGAGCGGCGGCGTCGAGACGACGCGCGATCACCGGCCACGGCGTCAGCAGGTCGGAGAGCGAGATCGCGCAAAAGTCGTGCGTCAGCGGCGCGCCGACCAGCGCCGCGCAGGCGTTGATCGCCGAGGCGCCGGGAACGATCTCGACCTCGATCGCCGAATCGGGCGTCCAGCCGGCCTGAAAGAGCACTTCGTAGGTCGGCCCGGCCATGCCGTAGATGCCCGCGTCGCCCGACGAGACGACGACGACCCTTTCTCCCCGGCGGGCGCGCTCATGGGCTTCGATCGCCCGGTCCAGCTCCTCGGACATCGCCTTTTTGACGACTTCCTTTCCCGCCAGCAAGTCCCGGATCAGCCGGATGTAGGTGACGTAGCCGATCACCGTGTCGGCCTCGGCGATCGCCGCGCGCGCCCGCCCGGTCAGATGATCGAGCCGCCCCGGCCCGAGGCCGACCAGCGTGATTTTTCCGGCGGGGCATCCGGGCGGGGCCGGTGTCCGCGGGCCGGGGGGGTTCTCAAAATTTTTCTGATCCATCCTGAAACTCGTTTTTCGTGTCAATCATCCGGTCGATTCTCACCCATCGCCGTCCTCTTCACAATCCGCCACCGAAACCGTGACGTTGCGTCCATCGGCCCCGCGGCGGCGGCATTTCTCGACGAGCAGCCGCCTCTTGTCGGCGCGCGCCGCGAGCAGCGCGGCGGCCGCCGAAACGGACGGCGTGCCGGTGTGACGCCGCACGGTCTCGGAAGGATTCGGCACTTCGACCGCCGCCAGCTCGTCCGCCGTGTAAAAGCGGATCGTCCAGCCGCGCCCGGCGGCCATTTCAAGCAGGGCCGCCTCGTCGGATTTCAGGTCGATGCTGGCGACGGCGACGACCTCGGAAGCGCGCG
>JAITAJ010000060.1 GCA_031284185.1 Accumulibacter sp.
ATGTCAGCATTTGAACCAGAAACACTCTAGACCGTAGTTGCATCACATACGTCTTCCCAGGTCATGAGGTATCCCGGCACAGTGGTATAGCGTTCGTTGTACAGCAAGGACTGCGACAACTCTCGCCTATACCATTGCGCATCTAGCATCTGGCGTGTGCTGATCAGGATAAACGCAGCTCTTTTGACTTTCCCCGTTCTGAGATTCACGAGGTAGTCAATCTGCCGAGCGAACTGATTCTTCTCTGGTCCGCGGTCGTAGCCGATCGATCCGCCGATCTTGTTTTCGAACATCACGACGGTTGCAAGATTGGCACTGATATAAAGCAGGTCGGCCGGCATACTTCCCCATATGGATTCCTCACGTTCATCACGGCTTGGAAGTACATACTCGGACAGGAAGGCGCCAGGATGAGTAATCATATCCGCGGCAGAAGCCATCCGATTGAACGTGTCGCAATCATAAAGCGCAACTCGTTCCCATGCGATGGCCTGTCGTTGGGCATAAAAGGACAGGAGACCAGTCAGATTGGTCTCTGAGCGAGGAACACAAGCGCTCAAGGGATCACAGAAACCGCAACGTCGCGCGTACTCGAAAAGGGCTGCTCTCATGAGAACCTCCAATGAGCTGCGGCTCAACGCCGGGACGATGGTCATCGTAAAATCAATCCCTTGGCGACGCAAGGGAAGCGCAAAAGCCAAGGCCCCGTTCATCGACGCGATGACGCAGGAGGGCAAACTTCCAGTCCTTTCCGATGGACGTCTATTTGTCGCTTTCAGCATCGGAATGTTTCCTGCCGATGGCAACGGCGGCCTCATGGATTTCGTCGACCTGGGGTAGTCCCTTGTCCTTCATTTGCTTGATCCAGTCCCCGTGCATGGGCTGCACGGCCTTGACCCAGCGCTCCAGTTCTTCCTTGGGCAATTCGATGAAGGTATGGCCGTTCTTCTTCAGCCAGTCGATGTCGCGCTTCACGCTCTCGTCGAGGACCTTGCCGCTGCGGCGGACCATGGCCTCGCCGCTTTTCCTTTCGATGATCTCTCTGATGTCGCCGGGCAGGGAGTTCCAGCGATCCAGGTTCATGGCCGCCCAGAAGCTGCCGGTGCCCAGATCGATGATCGTCGTGTATTTGCAGGCCTCGTAGATCTTGGTGGGACGCACGTTGGCGATGCCCACGAGCACCCCGTCGGCCATGCCTTTTTGCAGCGCCATGTAAGCGTCGCCGGCGGTCACCTGGATCGGAGAAGCGCCGAGGTGTTTCAGCATTTCCAGCCAGAGCGAGCTCCAGGCGATGATCTTCATGCCCTTGAGTTCTTCCAGGCTTTTCACCGGCTTGGTCGTATGCAGTTCGAGCAGCACGCCGGCCCATTCAAAGAGCACCTTCACATCTTTCAGTTCGTCCCGGATGGCAGGAAAAGTGTTGTAAAGCTCCCAACTGGAAAGCCCGGCGGCGGTGGCGCTCTTCGCCATCATCGGAAGGTCCATGACCGTGGACAGCGGGAATTTGCCCGTCGGACGGTTGAGCCCGTTGCCCCCGATGTCGACCGTTCCCTTGACCGTGGCCGCATAGGTTTCCGGCTCGGGGTTCAGGGTGTTGGGGTTGAAATAATTGATCTCGACCCGCCCGCCCGTGGCCTCCCCGATTTCCTTGGCCCAGGGCAGAAACGCCTGCTGCACCACGATATGCTTGTCCATATAGTGGGAAGTCATGCTCAGTTTGAATTCGGGAGCCGCCGTTCCGACAACGGGCGCCACCATCATGAGAATACCCAGCCAGATGCCGAAGATGCGAAGACAAGGTTTCATGAAACGCTCCTCCATGATGTGCGGGACACATAGGAAATCCCAACGCCAAAGAAAACCTAGAATAGCAACATGCCGCCACCTTCCGAACGATTGATTTCGTATAAGCGAATCACGCGGCTGAATATGGAATACGACAGAACGCAAACCTTGCCCGAGCGATGTGAGCGGCGAAGAATGAGCCTTTGCCGCCCTGACCTGGCCCTTTTCCCGCTCGATGCCGGCCAGCGTCGTCACGATCCACACGGCGTGTTCAACGCATTGCGCCATATCGTGCGCGTCGGCGCCGTGAAGGATGCTGCCCAACGACCAGCCACCGTAGTCGCGGGTTCATCAACGGATACGGCGCTGGCTCAAGACCAGTTGCATCGAGACCATCGTGCATGATTTTCGCCCACTGCCGTACCTGAGCGACAGAAGACGCTCCACTCGTCGAACGCAGTTCTGGTCGGGCAGCCCGCTTTCGGCGCTTGGCCCGCGACTGCGAGCGTCTGCCCGAAGCCCCGGCAGGATCGCGCTACCTCGCCTTCGTCTGTCTCATGCCGGCGCATTTGAAGACGCTGCCGACATCGTTCGGAACTTGTTCTAGAATCATGTCTTTGGCGCAGCACGGCCCGCCTGGCGTATCCTCGCATCGATCATGGAACGTTCCCCCTCACTTACCGCCGACGATACCCGTTTCATACCGTGGATCGTCGCCACCGCCCTGTTCATGCAGACCCTGGACGGCAGCATCCTGAACACGGCGCTGCCGGCCATGGCGCAGTCGCTGCGCGAAAGCCCGCTGCGCATGCAATCGACGATCATCGCCTACATGCTGACCGTGGCCATGTTCATTCCGGCGTCGGGATGGCTGGCCGACCGCTTCGGCTCGCGGCGGACGTTCACCACGGCCATCGCCCTGTTCGCGCTCGGCTCGCTGCTCTGCGCCCTGTCCCCGACGCTGGGCTGGCTGGTCGCTTCGCGTGTCGTGCAAGGCGTCGGCGGCGCGATGATGATGCCGGTCGGGCGTCTGGTCGTGCTGCGAGCCTTTCCCCGTTCGGAACTGGTGCGCGTGCTCAGCTTCATCACCGTCCCCGGTTTGCTCGGCCCGCTGCTCGGGCCGACGCTGGGCGGCTGGCTGGTGCAATACGCCTCCTGGCACTGGATTTTCCTGATCAACATTCCGGTGGGAATCGCCGGCTGCCTGGCCTCGCAGCGTTTCATGCCCGACTTGCGCGGCCCGGAGGCCGGCGGGTTCGACTGGATGGGTTTCGTTCTGTTCTCCGTCGCAACGATACTTGTCTCCATGGCCTTTGAAGGCATGGGAGAACTGCGCCTCTCGCCGCCGCGCATCCTCCTCCTGCTGGCCGCCGGCCTGGTCAGCCTGACGGCCTACTACCTTCATGCCAGATGCCATCCCATACCGCTTTTCAGTCCCCGCCTGTTCACCATCCACTCCTTTGCCGTCGGCATTACCGGCAACCTGTTCGCCCGCCTGGGGACAGGCGCCATGCCGTTCCTGACGCCGCTGCTGCTGCAGGTGGCGCTCGGTTTTTCACCGGCGGAAGCCGGCATGTCGATGATCCCGATGGCATTGGCCAGCATTGCGGTCAAGCCCATCGCCACGCGCCTGATCGCCGGTTTCGGTTTCCGTCGGATACTGCTTGTCAACACGCTCCTGCTCGGCATGATGATTGCCGGATTCGCCCTGATCCCGATCGATCCATCGAGACCGCTTCTCTACGCCTACCTGGCGCTGTTCGGCGGCATCAACTCCCTGCAATTCACGGCCATGAACGCGCTGACGCTGATCGATCTCGACGACGAAACAGCCGCCAGCGGCAACAGTCTGTTGTCGATCGTCATGCAATTATCGATCAGCCTGGGCGTGGCCTCGGCCGCCGCCACGCTCAACGCCTTCGTAGACCTGCAGGAACTGCCGAACCAGGCCATGCTCCTCTCGGCCTTCCACAAGACATATCTGTGCGTCGGCCTGATGACGGCTTTCGCCACGGGCATTTTCTTTCAGCTACGGGCCGGGATTCAGAAGACAGAAATCTGAGAAGACAGAAGACAGATAAACCGGGGCGCTTCGCGCCGTGGTGAACGAAAAACCGAGCGCCCGGTTTCTCTGTCCTCTCCAGCCTCTGCCTTCTGAAGCGCTATCTTCTGCCAAGGGCAGAAAACCCACCGCCCGGTTTTTCGTTCCATAGCGGCGCGAAGCGCCGCACGCTGACCTGTCCTCTGTTTTCTGTCCCCTGTCTTCTGCCTCTCAAGCCTCTATCCTCTGCATCCCCCCCAGATAAGGACGCAAAACCGACGGCACCGTGACGCTGCCGTCGGCGTTCTGGTAATTTTCCAGGATCGCCACCAGCGCGCGCCCGACGGCGAGGCCCGAGCCGTTCAGGGTATGCGCGAATTCGGTCTTGTTCTTCTCGTTGCGATAGCGCGCGCGCATTCGCCGCGCCTGGAAGGCTTCAAAATTCGAGCATGAGGAAATTTCGCGATAGGCGTTCTGCCCGGGCAGCCACACTTCCAGATCGTAGGTCCTGGCCGACGAGAAGCCCATGTCGGCAGTGCAGAGCGCGACGCGGCGATAGGGCAGGTCGAGCCTTTCGAGAATGGCTTCGGCATGACGGGTCAGTTCTTCGTGCGCCTCGTCCGATTTTTCCGCGGCGACGATCTGTACCAGCTCGACCTTGTCGAACTGGTGCTGACGGATCATGCCGCGCGTGTCCTTGCCGTAGGAACCGGCCTCGGAACGAAAACACGGCGTATGGCAGACGAATTTCAACGGCAGCGCGTCAGAAGCCAGTATCTCGTCGCGCACGATGTTGGTGACCGGCACTTCGGCGGTCGGTATCAGATACAGCGGATCGGCGTCGGCGCGCGGTATCTTGAACAGGTCGGCCTCGAATTTCGGTAGCTGGCCGGTACCGAACATGCTGTCGGGATTGACTAGATAAGGAACGTAGACTTCCGTGTAACCGTGTTCCACGGTGTGCACGTCGAGCATGAACTGCGAGAGCGCGCGATGTATACGCGCCACCGGCCCCTTGAGCAGCGAGAAACGCGCGCCGGCGATCCTGGCGGCGACGGCAAAATCGATCTGCCCCAGCCCTTCGCCGAGGTCGACGTGATCCCTGACCGGGAAATCGAAGATGCGCGGCACGCCCCATTTCCTGATCTCGACGTTGTCGGCCTCGCTTTTCCCGACCGGCACGCTCTCCTGCGGCACGTTGGGAATGGCGGCGACGAAGGCTTCCAGCTCATCGAGCAGTTCGGCGAGACGCCGCGCATTGGCGTCGAGTTCGTCCTTCAGCGCGGCAACCTCGGCCATCATCGCGGAAGCGTCCTCGCCCCGGCCCTTGAGCGCGCCGATTCGTTTCGACAGGCCGTTGCGCGTCGCCTGCAACTCCTGCGTCCGGGTCTGCAGGGTCTTGCGTTCGGCTTCGAGCTTCCGGAAAGTGGCGACGTCGAGCGTGTAGGCGCGTGTGGCGAGGCGCGCGCGAACGGTGTCGATGTCGGCGCGCAGCGATTGGATGTCAAGCATGGTCGGTCCTCAAAGTGGAAAAACGGCTCTCCGCGACACGGTCGAATGCGGCAGCCACGGTGACAGGAATTCTAGGGTTTTTCATGCGCTTTTCCCCGCGCTTCGCGGTCGAGTTCGCGCAGATGCGCCAGCTTTTCTCGAATCCTGATTTCCAGCCCCCGGTCGACGGGCCGGTACCACTCGACCGCCGGCATCTCCTCGGGGAAGTAGTTCTCGCCCGCCGCGTAAGCCTCCGCCTCGTGGTGCGCGTAGCGGTAGTTCTTTCCGTAATCGAGTTCGCGCATCAGCTTGGTCGGCGCGTTGCGCAGATGCAGCGGCACCGGGCGGGAACCGTCCCGGGCGACGAAGGCGCGCGCGGCATTGTAGGCGAGGTAGGCGGCATTCGATTTGGCGGCCACGGCCATGTAGATCACGGCCTCGGCCAGCGCCAGCTCGCCTTCCGGCGAACCCAGCCGCTCGTAGGCTTCGGCGGCGATGGCGGCGACCTGCGCGGCCCGCGGATCGGCGAGGCCGATGTCCTCCCAGGACATGCGCACGATGCGGCGCGCCAGGTAGCGCGGGTCGGCGCCGCCGTCGAGCATACGGCAGAACCAGTACAGCGCGGCGTCGGGATTCGAGCCGCGCACCGATTTGTGCAGGGCCGATATCTGGTCGTAGAACGCTTCGCCGCCTTTGTCGAAGCGGCGCAGGCTCTGCGAGAGCGTATCTTCGATGAAAGCGCCGTCGATGTTCGCGCGCCGGACCGTTGCCGCCGCCGTCTGCGTCTGTTCGAGCAGGTTGATCAGGCGCCGCGCGTCGCCGTCGGCGTGGCCGATCAGCCGGTCGCGCGCCGCCTCGTCGAAGGACAGTCCCTGCAGCGCTCTCGCGCAGGCGCGTGAGAAGAGTTGCCCCATCTCTTCTTCGGACAGCGGATTGAGCACATAGACCGCGGCGCGGGAGAGCAGCGCCGAATTGACCTCAACGAGGGATTCTCGGTCGTCGCGCCGACCAGCGTCAGAAGGCCCGCCTCGACGTAGGGCAGAAAGGCGTCCTGCTGCGCCTTGTTGAAGCGGTGCACTTCGTCGACGAAGAGGATCGTCGCTCGTCCGTGCTGCGCGCGCGCGATCTCGGCCCGCGCCACGGCCTCGCGGATGTCCCTGACCCCGGAAAACACGGCGGAGAGCGCCAGGAATTCGGCGTCGAAGGCATCGGCCATCAGCCGCGCCAGAGTCGTCTTGCCGACGCCGGGCGGCCCCCAGAAAATCAGGGAATGGGGTTTGCGCGCCTCGAAGGCGAGACGCAAGGGTTTGCCCGGCCCGAGCAGGTGGCGCTGCCCGATGACTTCATCGAGCGTCTTCGGGCGCAGCGCCTCGGCGAGCGGCACCGAGTGCGGCTGGACGAAAAGCTCACTCACCGATGACGTCGATGCCGGCGGGCGGCACGAAAGTGAATTGCGCCGCCGGCAACGGCGGATTGCGCAACAGGTTGAAGAAAACGAGCGAAGTCGTCTGCCCGAAATTGTCGAGAATTTCCATCGCCTTCAGGTCGTCGCCCTCGAATCCCAGTTGCAGCTTCCCGAAACCGCTGTCCGGGGATTTTGGCAGGGCCTCCAGCCATTCCAGCCCCTCGCGCGTCTCCAGGTCGCGCAGCTCGAAGCCGTTCTCCAGCGCGTCCGTTCCGGCCAGGAGGGCCGCCGGCGTGCCGCCCAGCGCGGCATCCATCTTCCTCACCGTCACCTGCCGGAGATCCGGGTCGTACATCCAGACGCGCTCGCCGTCGCCGACCAGCAGCAGGCTGTACGGCTTGTCGGTCTGCCAGCGGAACCGGCCCGGACGCAGAATCAGCATCGTCCCGGCGGATTGCCGCGGGCGCCGGCCGTTCTTTGCCACTACGGTCTGCGCGAAATCGGCGGAAAGGGTCTTCGTCGTCTCCAGGAAACGGTAGAGCTTGTCGACCGCGCCGGCGTGGGCCGAACCGAAAACCAGCAAGGCGCACAGAGACAGGGACGCGAAGAGAAATCCGGGAAAATTCCCGATGAATCTCACGATCTTCGCGCCTTCGTGGTGAATGGCCTTGCACGCATCGTTCATCCGTCTTTCATCCCAGCGCTTCGACGCGCCGCGCGGGCAGTCGCCGCCGATGTTCCGCATTCCTTACCCCCGCTCATTCTACGCTGGCGCGAGCTCTTCCGAGCCGTCCGGCCGGTGATTCCCCGGAATCCGCGAGCCTCACTCCTCCGCCTTCCTTCCCAGCACTTCCCGTCCGCCGCGCCCGTCCATCGCCGACACCAGCCCGGCCTTTTCCATCGCCTCGATGAGCCGCGCCGAGCGGTTGTAGCCGATGCGCAGGTGGCGCTGCACCAGCGAGATCGATGCCCGCTTGTTTTTCAGCACGACGTCGACCGCCTGGTCGTACAGCGGATCGGATTCGGCGTCGCCGCCCTCTTCGCCTTCGCCGCCGCCGCCGTTTTCGTCGTCGTCGAAATCGCCGCCGGTGAGCACGCCCTCGACGTAATCCGGCGCCGCCGCCCTCTTCAGGTAATCGACGACGCGATGCACCTCGTCGTCGTCGACGAAGGCGCCGTGCACGCGCGTCGGATAGCCGGTGCCCGGCGCGAGGTAGAGCATGTCCCCCTGGCCGAGCAGGGCCTCGGCGCCCATCTGGTCGAGGATCGTGCGCGAATCGATCTTGGATGAAACCTGGAAGGAGATGCGCGTGGGAATGTTGGCCTTGATGAGGCCCGTGATCACGTCGACCGAGGGCCGCTGCGTGGCGAGGATCAGGTGGATGCCGGCGGCCCGCGCCTTCTGCGCCAGACGCGCGATGAGCTGTTCGACCTTCTTGCCGGCGACCATCATCAGGTCGGCCAGCTCGTCGATGACCACCACGATGTGCGGCATGGCGGCGAGCGGCTCGGGCGTCTCCGGCGTGAGCGACAGGGGATTGGGCAGCTTGTCGCCGGCCTTTTCGGCATCCTTGACGCGGTGATTGAGGCCGGCGATGTTGCGCACGCCCATTGCCGACATCAGCTTGTAACGCCGTTCCATTTCGCCGACGCACCAGTTGAGCGCGTTGGCCGCCTGCTTCATGTCGGTCACGACCGGCGCCAGGAGGTGCGGAATGCCCTCGTAAATCGACAGCTCCAGCATCTTCGGATCGACCAGGATGAGGCGCACCTTGTCCGGCTCGGACTTGTAGAGCAGCGTCAGGATCATCGCGTTGATGCCCACCGATTTGCCCGAGCCGGTCGTCCCCGCGACCAGGAGGTGCGGCATCCTGGCCAGATCGACGACCACCGGCTGGCCGCCGATGTCCTTGCCGAGACTCATTGCCAGCGGCGAGGACATGGCGTCGTAGGCATGGCTGGCGATGATTTCGGAGAGGCGCACCGGCTGGCGCTTGGGATTGGGCAATTCCAGCGCCATGCACGACTTGCCCGGCACCGTTTCGACGACGCGGATCGACGCCAGCGACAAGGATCGCGCCACGTCCTTGGCCAGATTGACGATCTGCGAGCCTTTCACGCCGACTGCCGGTTCGATCTCATAGCGCGTGATCACCGGCCCCGGATAGGCGGCCAGCACCGTGACCTGCACGCCGAAATCCGCCAGCTTGCGCTCGATCAGGCGTGAAGTGAATTCCAGCGCCTCGGCGCCGACCGTTTCGGTCGCCGCGGGCGCCGGTTCCAGCAGATGCAGCGGCGGCAGCAGCCCGCCGTCGACGGCTTCGGGAAACAGCGGCGTCTGGCGCTCGCGCTCGATGCGCCGCTCGACCTTGGACGGCACGGGCGCCTCGGGCAATGGCGCCTGGATGATGATGGGTTCGCGCGTCCTCTCGCGGCGTTTCTCATCCTCGACCACTGCCTCGCGCTCGCGCGCCACCTCGCGTCCGATCCGTCGATCCTGCCAGCGATCGAACAGATTGCGCGCGCCGAGGACCAGATTTTCCAGCAAGGCGCCCAGAGACTCGATGGCCGACAGCCAGGACATCCCGGAAAACAGGCTCCAGCCCAGCGCCCACACGGCGATCAGCATCAGCGTCGCGCCCGTGTAACCGAAGCAGCCGACCGACAGATCGCCCAGCGCCTGTCCCAGTATTCCGCCCGGTCCCAGGGGCAAGGGCGCTTGGCGCGAGTAGAAGCGCAAGGTTTCCAGGGCGCAGCTGGCGGGGAGCAGCAGGAAGAAGCCGGGCACGGCCAGGTACAGGGGCCGATGGTCCGCGCGGCGCGATCCGTCCAGCCGGTGGTAGCCCCACCAGACCACGGCCAGCAGGAAGACCACCCACCACCACGCCGAAAAACCGAAAACGTACAGCAGCAAATCGGCCAGCCAGGCGCCGCCGCGCCCGGCGGGATTGCGCGGCGCGCCCACGGAAACCGAGTGCGACCATCCGGGATCGGCGCGGTCGAATCCCCACAGGGCCAGACCGAGAAAGGCCGCCAGCGCGATCAGGGCCAGCCAGCGCGATTCCCGGACGAGACCGAGGCCGATCTTCTCCGGGAGCGAGCCTGAAGCTACGGTATCACTGGTAGGCCGGGTCATCGATTCATACGGCGGGACAAAACCGGATTATAGCGCGGGGGTCAGAGGACAGATTCTTGAGAAGACAGAGAAAATCAGTCCGGCGCTGGAGCGCCGGAGTCAGAGGACAGAAGACAGAAAAAATCAGTCCGGCGCTGGAGCGCCGGGGTCAGAGGACAGATTTTTGAGAAAACAGAAGACAGAAAAAATCGGTCCGGCGCTGGAGCGCCGGAAAATGTACGCAAAACAGAATGATGGGGTTTTCTGTCTTCTCTGGACTTTTCCGGTATCCGGGCACTGATCCGTCCCCCAAGGTTCTGTCCTCTGAACGGCGCAAAGCGCCGCAAGCTCGTCTGTCATCTGTCTTCTCAGAGTTCTGTCCTCTGAACTGTATGGCTATAATCGGGCGGATATTCTTCCGGGAGTCGGAAGTCAGGAAAGGAAAGTCATGCCACGTCACTGCAAGCTGCTCATTCTGGGATCCGGCCCGGCGGGGTATACCGCCGCCGTCTATGCCGCGCGCGCCAATCTCAGGCCGGTTCTGATCACCGGACTGGCACAGGGAGGTCAGTTGATGACCACCGCCGAAATCGACAACTGGCCCGCCGGCGCGGAGGGACTCCAGGGGCCGGAATTGATGCGGAAACTCGAAGAACACGCCCGCCGCTTCGATACGGAAATCCTCTTCGATCACATCCATACGGCCCGGCTCGAGGAAAGGCCCTTCACCCTGATCGGCGACTCCGGCGACTATACCTGCGACGCGCTGATCATCGCCACCGGCGCGTCGGCACAGTACCTCGGCCTGCCTTCCGAAGAGGAATACATCGGACGCGGCGTTTCGGCATGCGCCACCTGCGATGGCTTCTTCTACAAGGGAAAGCCGGTCGCCGTGATCGGCGGCGGCAACGCGGCGCTCGGAGAGGCGCTCTACCTGAGCAACATCGCCAGCCGCGTCACGCTGGTGCATCGCCGCGACCGGCTGCGCGGCGAAAAAGCCTTGCAGGATCAGCTCTTCGAGAAGGAAAAGACCGGCAAGATCGACATCCGGTGGAATTCGACCCTGGACGAGGTGCTCGGCGATGCCACCGGCGTTACGGGCATCCGCGTGAGGAACACGCGCGCCGGCATCAGCGAAGACATCCCGCTGCTCGGCGTCTTCATCGCCATCGGCCACAAGCCGAACACGGCGCTGTTCGCCGGCCAGTTGGAAATGGACGGCGG
>JAITAJ010000100.1 GCA_031284185.1 Accumulibacter sp.
TTCGCGCCGGGGGATGGACGAAAAACCGGGCGCTCGGGGTTCAGAGGACAGAATCTTGAGAGGACAGAAGACAGATCGGCTTGGGCGCTTCGCGCCGGGGGATGGACGAAAAACCGAACGCTCGGGGTTCGGGGAACAGGGGTTTGAGAGGATAGAGGAATAGGCCATGCGACTTCGGGGGGAACAGCTTGCCGCTCATCTCGAAAGGGATTTGCAGCCGCTGTATACCATTTACGGCGACGAGCCGCTGCTGGTCATCGAGGCCGCGGACGCGGTGCGCGGCGCGGCGCGGCGACAGGGCTTCACGGAACGCGAGGTGCTGACCGCGATGGCCGGGTTCAACTGGAATGAGCTTGGCAACGCGACACGTAACATGTCGCTGTTCGGCGGACGCAAGCTGGTCGATCTGCGCATTCCGGGCGGCAAACCCGGCCGGGACGGCGGCGCGGCCTTGCAGGACTATTGCGCGCGACTCTCGCCGGACGCGCTGCTGCTGGTGACACTGCCCGGCCTCGATTGGGCCGAGGAAAAGGCCGTCTGGCTCAAGGTGCTCACCGAGGCCGGCGTGACCCTCAAGCTGGTGCCGCCGAACCTCGGAGAACTGCCGGCCTGGATCGCCGGACGCATGCAAGGCCAGGGACAGAGCGCGGATAGGGACGGTCTGCGCTTCATCGCCGAACACGTCGAAGGCAATCTGCTCGCCGCGCGCCAGGAAATCCTCAAGCTCGGCCTTCTGTACCCGCCAGGGAAGCTCTCATTCGAGCAGATACGCGACGCCGTGCTGAATGTCGCGCGTCACGATCTGGACGGCTTGCGCGAATCCTTGCTGGCGGGCGATCTGGCGCGTCTGGCGCGGACGCTGGAAGGGCTGCGTCAGGAAGGCGAGGCGCCTCCCCTGATCCTGTGGGCGATGACGGAAGAAGCGCGCGCGCTGGCGCAAGTCAAGACCGGCCTCGCCGAAGGCCAGCCGCCCGACCTGCTTCTGAAAGACGCGCGCGTATGGGGCGCGCGGCAGATCCCGTTCAGAAAAGCGTTGCAGCGGATCGGCGCGTCTCAGGCAATGGCGGCCCTGCGGCTCGCCGCCCGCATCGACCGGCTGGCCAAGGGCATCGGCGCGGGCGAAGTCTGGGACGAATTCCTGCGCCTCGGCCTGCTGCTGTCGGGACGCCCGGTTCCCTGCGACGAAGAATGACCGGAAACCGGCGTCAGCCGGGACACATTGCCTCGTCGTTTTCCAGCACATCCGGCGCGAGATGCTCCCAAAGGCAGTCATCGCCCCATTCAGGCTCGTTGTTCAATCCACGGCGGCACTCGCTTTGCACCAGACATTCACCGAGGCAGCTCTCCTCGACGACGACGACGGCCAGCTCGGGATCGACCTTCCTGCTCCCGTCCCAAAAGCTGCAAGTCGCGCAGAGTTTCAATTCGGCAGGAAGAATCAGTTTCTTGTTCATCGTAAAACCACTCCCTTCCAGAGGGTGGAAGACAGAGGACGGAAGGCAGCCAGCCACGCGGCGCTTCGCGCCGCCGGACTCGTCTGCCCGCTGTCTTCTCTATTGCCTGTCCTCTGATAGCGACTTTGCGCGAAGGCTCTCGCCGCTGGTTAGTTTCTCGGATACGGATGAAACGGTTCATTCCCAGGGGGCAGAAGGGAGAGGACAGAAGACAGCCAATTACGCGGCGCTCGCGCCGCCAAACCGCCCTCTGTTTTCTCTGTTTCCCGTCCTCTGACACGTCCGGCCCAACGATTTATAATGAAACCTTTTTGGAAACCTGCCGATTTTGTTCGTCACGCCGGAGCGATGATTATAACTGTGAACAGGCCGGATATGGATATTCAACGCTACATGACGACCATCGGGATGCGGGCGAGAGAGGCCTCCCGGCACGTCGCGCGCGCCGACGCCAACACCAAGAACACCGCGCTCCTGACGCTGGCCGACGGCATCCGGCGCGACTCCGGCGTCTTGCTCGACGCCAACCGGCAGGATATTGCCGCGGCGCGCGCCGACGGGATGGCGCCGGCGATGATCGACCGCCTGACGCTGAATGAAAAAAGCGTCGCCGCCATGGCCGCCGGCATCGAACAGGTGGCGGCGCTGCCCGAGCCGGTGGGCGAGATCACCGATCTGAAATTTCGTCCGAGCGGCCTTCGGGTCGGCAGGATGCGGGTTCCGCTGGGCGTCGTCGGAATCATCTATGAGGCGCGTCCGAGCGTCACCGCCGACGCCGCCGCGCTGTGTCTGAAGTCGGGCAACGCGGCCATTCTGCGCGGCGGTTCGGAGGCCATCCGCGGCAATCGCGCGATAGCCGCCCTGGTGCATGAGGCGCTGCTGGCGGCGGCCTTGCCGCGGTATGCCGTGCAAGTCGTCGATACCACCGACCGCGCGGCGGTCGGCTGTCTGGTCACGATGCGCGAATACGTTGACGTGATCGTGCCGCGTGGCGGCAAGGGCCTCATTTCGCGTCTGCTCGACGAAGCCAGGGTGCCGATGATCCAGCACCTCGACGGTAATTGTCATGTGTATCTCGACGATGACGCCGAGCCGCGGATGTCGGTTCGCATCGTCGAAAACGCCAAGACGCAGCGTTACGGCACCTGCAACACGGCCGAGTCGCTGCTCGTCGCGCGGGCGCGGGCCGAGGACCTGTTGCCGCCGGTGGCGGCGATGCTGCGTTCCAAGGCCGTGGAAATCCGCGGCTGTGAAGAGACGCGGGCCTTGATCGAAGACGCGCTGCCGGCGAGCGAGGAAGACTATGCCCGTGAGTTTCTCGCCCCGATCATTTCGGTCAAGGTGGTAGACGGAATCGACGAAGCGATCGACCACATCAACCTTTACGGCTCGCACCACACCGACACCATCGTCACCGAGAACTACAGCAAGGCCATGCGTTTTCTGCGCGAAGTCGATTCGGCGTCGGTCATGATCAATGCCTCGACGCGCTTTTCCGATGGTTTTGAATACGGCCTGGGCGCGGAGATCGGCATTTCCACCGACAAGATTCACGCGCGCGGCCCGGTCGGCCTGGAAGGTCTGACCAGCCAGAAATGGGTCGTGCTCGGCACGGGGCAGGTCAGGGGGTGACAGAAGACAGAAGACAGAGGACAGAGGACAGAGGACAGAAGACAGTTTCAGAAGACAGAAGACAGATAAATTTGCGGCGCTTTGCGCCGGGTAAGATGGAAAAAACCCATCGCTTGGTTTTTCCTTCCCTCTTCCGGCGCGAAGCGCCGCAAGCCGATCTGTCTTCTGTCTTCTCAAGATTCTGTCCTCTGACCCTGACCTCACTCCAGCGCGGACCGCATTTCATGCGCATCGGTCTCGATCTGTGGCAGGAAATCTGAATACTTGTCGCGGAAGAATTTGATTTCGTCTTCCTGCGAGCCGCTGTCCAGGTGCAGCCACACGTAACACCCACCGGCCAGAAGGTTGCTGACATAAACGACGTCGGCCAGCGTCTTGAGATCACCCGGAAAAGGGCGCACGTGGTCGTGATCGGCGGACGCCTGCGCGATCTCCCGCGGCAAGCCCAGCGTTTCGAGCAAGGTCACGCCAATCGCCTCGTGCCATTGCACGATGATGTGCCGGAGGGTATCGGGCCGCTCGCGTAGTTCGGGATATTGCGCTCCCCGATACAACATGTAGAAGGCGCCGAGATCATGCACCAGACCGGCCAGCAGCGCTTCCTCCGACCTGACCTTGGTGTAGGTATGCGCCAGTATTCGCGCGGCCGCCGCGCTGAGAATGGAATGTTCCCAGAGATTCCGGGCGAGCTTGGCAAAGTCGACCATTTCCCTGGCGTTGAGAATTTCTCCCACGGCCACCGACATCGCCGTGGTGCGCACGACGTCCAGACCGAGCCGGTTGATGGCCGACGGCAAATCACGAACCTGCTGCCCGGCGGCATAAAGCGACGAATTGGCAAGACGCACCAACTTGGCGGCTACCAGCGGTTCGACCTGGATGATTTGCGCGATACGCACGAGGGTGAGATTCGGATTCTGCAACTCCTTGCGCAAGCGCAGAATGGCGTCGAAACACGTCGGAAACAACACCTCGCCGGCAAGCTCACGGGCGATGTCCGCAAGCATGCCGAAACGCTGCGCCGCGAGTTCTTCACCGATCTTGTCCTTGTCGGAGCGTTTGTTCATGGTCCACGGATGCCGATACCGTCAAAGCGGCAATCATAGCAGCCTAATGAGAAAAAATACCAGAAAGAGACTCCCTGTCCGCCGGCGGACGCCGGGTCAATCAAGCGCTCGGAGAATTTCACGCGCCGGAGATCGGCTGCCTCGCTCGGCGGCTGCGCCGGCAGCAAGGACGAATGACTGCCACACGGCGAACACGGCACGCTCGCCTGGCCTCTGTCCTCTGAGTCCTCTGGGTAGCGAACTTTTCCATGATAGTGTTGACCAATGACCGCTGGTTTCATCTGCCCCGCGCAGTTCCATTTCCCCGGATTTCTTGACATAAAGGATGACGTTCATGACAAGCACCATTACCCTCGGCGGAACCCCCATCAGCGTCGCCGGCAACTTCCCGCAGAAAGGCCAGACCGCGCCTGGCTTCTCGCTCGTCGGCAACGGCCTCGCCGACGTGCTGCTCAAGGAGTTCGACGGCAAGCGCAAGATTCTGAACATTTTTCCGAGCATCGATACGGAGGTCTGCGCTACCTCGGTGCGTACCTTCAACAAACGGGCCGGCGAATTGCGCGACACGGTCGTGCTGTGCGTCTCGGCTGACCTGCCGTTCGCTCAGAAGCGCTTCTGCGGCGCCGAGGGTCTGGACAACGTGCTCACCCTGTCGCTCATGCGTGGCCGCGAATTTCTCAGGAACTACGGCGTCCAGATCGCCTCCGGCCCGATGGTCGGCGTCGCCGCGCGCGCCGTGATCGTCCTCGATGAGAAGAACCGGATACTGCACAGCGAACTGGTCTCCGAAATCAAGAACGAACCGGATTACGACGCGGCGATCAGGGCGCTGTCCTGAATCCTGAATCCTGAATGCGGTCTTCGCGCGTTCCGGAAGATAGAAAACAGAAGACAGCCGCTTGCGCGGCGCTTCGCGCCACCGGATTTTCACTGTCCCTGTCTCATGCCCTCTGATGGATATCGCAATATCTTTTCGCTTTTTCCGTCTGTGAATTGCAGCGCCCACGGAATTTCTCCGAGGGCGCCCAGGAAGACGGCCAGGTGAAAGATGGACCATAACAGGTAGCGGCGGGCGAGCCGGTTCGGGTCGATGTTGGAAAGCAGGTAGTAACGGCCGTTGCGCGGGCGGCTCAGCGTATGGACGCCGGATTCGTCGCGCGCTTCCCGATGCATCCGGGAAACCTCGCGGCGCGCGGCTTGGCGCGCCAGACCCCATTCCTTTTCGTTGAGTTCGCCGTTGCCGTCCAGGTCGAAACGCCCGAGCAGCGCCGGCTGATCCGTTTTCCAGGCGCTCAGCAGTTCGCTCACGTCGCGCCGGGCATCCAGGTCGACCATTCCGCCGCCCAGGGTCCTGAATTCACCGAGCGCATAGATGCGGTCGTCGATCAGTAGATTCCATTCGGTGTAGCGGTGATCCCCCCGCCGCCAGGTGTTCCCGTACCGGGTCAGAATCTCGGCGTTTTCCACGTCGACCACGCAGCGCCCGCTGCCGTCGTCGATCAGGAAGGAGAGCTGGCTTTCTCCGCTGTCGACCGTTTTCCAGGATCGGCCATTTTTTTCTTCCACCCGCCAGCGATACCACAGGCAGGGCCGCTGGGTCAGGTGGGAAAGCAACGGGGAATCGTCGAGCGGCCGACCCGTGCCGGATAGTTCGACGTAGCCCTGCGCCGCCGATGCGATGCGCGACGTGGGCATGTCGGTGATCGCGCGCCGACGCCGCAGGGTGGAATACCAGGCGAACAGGCTGAGGACCGCCATCAGGACGAGACAGACGATCCAGACCGCGCGTGAATTCGCCTTGATTCCGACGATGAGAAACAGGAGCTGAAAGCCCGAGGTGATGAACTGGCCGTAGCTTTTTCGGAGGTTGAGGATCATGCCCGCGTTCGCCGTGAACGGGCGTCTGTCAGTCGAAGAGGGGTTTCAGGTCGACGTCGGCTTTTTCCGCCCTGGAGAATTTGAGGAAGGGCTTGTCTTCAAAATGGAACAGCCGGGCGATGATGGCGTCGGGAAACTGCTCGACCCGGACGTTGTTGATGTTGACCGCGTCGTTGTACAGTTCCCGCCGGTCGGCGATGCCGTTTTCCAGCGCGCTGATGCGTTGCTGGAGCTGCGTGAAATTTTCGTTGGCCTTGAGTTCAGGGTAGGCTTCGGCGACCGCGAACAACCGGCCCAGGCCCATGCGCAAGGCGCCTTCCGCTTCGCCGAGCGCGCCGATGTTCCGCGCTTCCCGCGCCGACTGGACCCTGGAACGCGCTTCGATCACGCGCCGCAAGGTTTCCTGTTCAAACGCTTTGTATTGCTTGCAGACTTCGACGAGTTTGGGCAATTCGTCGTGTCGCTGTTTGAGCAGGATGTCGATGTTGGCCCACGTCTTGGTTACGTTGTGTTTGACGGCGACCAGCCCGTTGTAGAGCATGACGCCGTAAACGAGAACGACGAGCGCGACGCCGAGTGAGATCATGTTGCCGGTGGTCATATGGGGCTTCTCTCGAATCGGTGGAGGGGAAAAGGGGAAGGGGGAAGGATCAGGGCCGGAGCGCCAGATACTTCCAGGCGGTTTCGTCCGGGACGTTCAGCCGCGCGAGCAGCGTCTGACGGTCGATGCGCAACAGTTTTCCGATGGCGTCGAAGTCGTCCGGCAGGGCGGGATTGTCCCAGTCGTTGGCCGAATGGCGCGCCAGGTTGACGGCCAGAACGACGTTGCGCACGCGCGGGAGTTCGGCATTGACGTCGTCCATCAGCATCTTGAGCAGTTCGGGCAGATGCCAGGCATCGCAAAGCGCCAGTTGCAGGTCGAACAGGCGGATGCCGAGTACCTGCATCTGCGCCGTGGCGCTGCGCAAGGAAGGGTCGGCCTGCTGCCGCCGGCGGATCTCGATCGCCAGCCGCGGGGCGAAGCACCACAGCAAGATTTCCGCCAGGTCGTGCAGCAGAGCGGCCAACGCGACTTCCTCGATGTTCATGTCGTGCCGCTCCAAGGCCCATGCCTGGGCATAGCGCGATGCGCGCTGGACGCGGCGAATGACGTACAGCACGCCCAGCTGCACCTGCGGCGGCTCCTTCTTGAGCACCGTTTCGATCGTGCTCGGGGACTTGAAATGCGCGAAGAAGGGGTTGACGCCGATCATCATGACCGCGTTGGCGATGGTGGTGATGTCCGAATGCAGATAGCCGCTCCGGAATCGCTGGATGTAGGCGAGTACCTTGACGGCCAGCAAGGGGTCCTGAAGCACGATCGCGGCAATGTCGCGTCCGTTGACGTGATCGATGGCAAGACTGATTTCTTCCAGGCGGCGCGCGGTCTGACGCAGAATGGGGATGTCAACCGTGCTGAAATACTCGATCCATGCTTCCTTTGTCTTGAATGGCTGATCGATCATCGTAGAACTGACTCCGGTTTGAGACGCCCGGGAGGGGATGTGCAACCCCTGTTTGCGGCGACTTCGCATGAAGGCATGTCGCTGATTTCCTGATTCAAAAAGATGGGCCTAAGTTCAGGCCCTTTAATTCGGGCCATAGTACCTGCTATGCTTGCGCGTCGCAAGTCCGTTCCGGCGATTCACGCGCCGCCGACGCTCGGGCGCGGGGTTCCGCAATGGGGTTTCGCGCCGGGAGGCTCGACGCGATTCGTTGATCCGCGGCGCGGGGGTGTTGGTAGAATAAAGGACTTTCGGAGAATCTTCCGCCACGGCGGCCATTGTTCCGAACCAACCAGGAGACTTGATCGTATGGCTGTCGAGCGCACGCTTTCCATCATCAAACCCGATGCCGTTGCCAAGAACGTGATCGGAAAAATCTATTCCCGTTTCGAGTCCGGCGGACTGAAGATCGTCGCCGCGAAGATGCTGTGGCTCTCGCCCCGGGAAGCCGGGCAGTTCTACGCCGTGCACAAGGAGCGTCCGTTCTACGGCGAGCTGGTCGAATTCATGACGTCCGGGCCGGTGATGGCGCAGGTGCTCGAAGGCGAGAACGCGATCGCCAGGAACCGCGACCTGATGGGCGCCACGGATCCGAAGAAGGCTGCTCCGGGCACTATCCGCGCGGACTTCGCCGAATCCATCGACGCCAATGCCGTGCATGGTTCCGACGGCCCCGAGACGGCCCGGGCGGAAATCGCCTTCTTCTTCCCGGCGATGAATCTCTACGACGGTCGCTGAAGAGCGCGGAAGGTTTCGTCGCATGGCCGTCGCCGTCAATCTGCTCGATTTCGATGCCACGGGTCTGGCCGGGTATTTCGCCGGCCTGGGCGAGAAGCCGTTTCGCGCCCGGCAGGTGTTGCGCTGGATGCATCGCTCCGGGCAGGACGACTTCGACGCGATGACCGACATCGCCGGAAGTCTGCGCGAGAAGCTCCGGGCGAACGCCGGAATCATGCCTCCGGCGATCGTTTCGGACAGGCTTTCCGGCGATGGCGCGCGCAAATTCGTGTTCGACGTCGGCGGCGGAAATGCCGTCGAGACCGTGTTCATTCCCGAGGGCGGGCGCGGCACGCTGTGCGTGTCGACGCAGGTCGGCTGCGCGCTCGATTGCGCGTTCTGCTCGACCGGGAGCCAGGGCTTCAATCGCAATCTGACGGCTGCCGAGATCATCGGCCAGCTCTGGCAGGTCAACCGGGCGCTGGGCGCGTGTCCCGATGGGCGCGTTGTCGACAACGTGGTGCTGATGGGCATGGGCGAACCGCTGGCCAATTTCGGAAATCTGGTGACGGCCTTGCGCCTGCTGCTCGATGACAACGCCTATGGGCTGTCGCGGCGGCGCGTGACGGTGTCGACGTCCGGCCTGGTGCCCATGATCGACCGCTTGCGCGACGAATGTCCGGTGGCCCTTGCCGTTTCGCTGCACGCGCCGGACGACGCGCTGCGCGACCGGCTGGTGCCGATCAATCGCAGATATCCGCTGCGCGAGTTGATGGCCGCCTGTCTGCGCTATCTGGATGAGGCGCCGCGCGACTTCGTGACTTTCGAGTACGTGATGCTCGATGAAGTCAATGATTCGGAAGAGCACGCGCGCCGTCTGCTGTGCCTGACGCGCGAAGTTCCGTGCAAGTTCAATCTGATTCCGTTCAATCCGTTTCCCGGTTCGTCCTTCCGGCGTTCTCCGTCGCCGCGCGTGCGAAGATTCGCAGAAATTCTGATGAATGCCGGAATCGTCACCACGACGCGCAAGGTTCGCGGCGAGGATATCGGCGCGGCCTGCGGTCAACTCGCCGGGCAGGTCAGGGACAGAACCCGGCGCGGCAGGTGGCCGGCGGCCGCTGTTCATGAGGTGAGATCGCAATGAAAAGAGTGACGTGCAAGTGTCTTGCGTGGGGTTGCGCCGCGGCGCTGTGGATGGGTTTCGCGCCGCTGGCGGCGGGGCAGCCGGCGGCGCCGGATCAGGCGGCGGGCGTTGCCATGTCACCCCAGCCCAAGGATCCGCGGACGCGCGCCAAGGCGCATACCGAACTGGGCGCGCTCTATTTCCAGGACGGGAATCTGATCGTCGCGCTCGAAGAGTTGACGCTCGCCGCCGCGATCGATCCCGAATATGCGCCGGCGTTCAACATCCGGGGGCTCGTGCTTTATTACGTGAAGGAATTCGATTCCGCCGAGAAGGATTTCCGGCGAGCGCTGAGCCTCGAGGAAAAAAACCCGGAGATCAGCAACAATTACGGTTGGTTCTTGTGCCAGACGGGCCGGGCGGCGGAATCGATCCAGTATTTCGAGCGCGCCTACGAGAATCCGATGTACCAGACGCCGGTCAACGCCTACGTGAATGCCGGCGCCTGCCACATCAGGATCGATGAACTCGATCGGGCGGAGGAAATCTTGCGCAAGAGCCTCCGCCTGATGCCGAACAATCCGCAGGCGATGTACCATCTGGCCGATATCCACTACAGGCGCGGCAATCTGGACGCCGCCAGAAAGCAATTACTGGAAGTGCTCAGTCTGGTCGATCCGGGGCCGGAAACGCTCTGGCTGCTTCTGCGCGTCGAGCGCCGGTTGGGCAATCGGGCGGACGAGCAGAGCCTGACTACCCAACTGCGCCGCAAATTTCCCGACTCCGCCGAGTATCAGGAGCTGCTGAAGGGGAACTACGAATGAGCGAGGAGATAGCCGTCACGGATTCGCCGGCCGGCCCGGAGCAGGGTCGAGAGGAGCAGGCGTCCGCGCCGGCGGAAGAGGCCGTCGACGTCGGGCAGCGTCTGCGTCTGGCGCGTGAGGCGCGCGGCATCTCCACCGGCGAGGCGGCGGCGGCGATCAAACTGAGTCCGCATCAGGTGGAAGCCCTGGAAGCGGATGACTGGTTTCAGTTTCCGAGGACGATCACCCGTGGATTCGTGCGCAACTACGCGCGCTATCTCGGGATCGATGCCAGGCCGCTGATGGCGGCGCTGGATCGCGTGCCGATGCCGCGCGGTCCCGAGCTGGCCGTAGGCTCCAGCGCTTCGGTCAACATGCCGCGCGAAGAGCGGGGCGACTGGCGCAATTACGTCCGCGTGGCGGCGGGGCTGATTGCGGTGGCCCTGGCGCTTCTGGCCTATTTTTTCGTTCCGACCGAGTTGTGGTGGTCGAGTCTCGATTCGGTCAGGGCGTTTGTCTCGCGGGAGGTCGCGTCCGACGCGGTGGAGCCGGGCGACGTGTCCGGCGTCATCGTGCCGCTGGACGACACGCCGCTTTCCGAAACTCCGTCCCCGGCGATCGTCGCTCCGGCGCCGGTCGAGCCGGTTCC
This sequence comes from Accumulibacter sp., assembly GCA_031284185.1. Lineage (GTDB taxonomy): Bacteria > Pseudomonadota > Gammaproteobacteria > Burkholderiales > Rhodocyclaceae > Propionivibrio. The sequence goes on from JAITAJ010000100.1 coordinate 10,868, forward strand.
GACCGGACCGGTCTCGTCTGGACCGCTCCTGGCCGAGCCGGCCCGAGCCGAGCCAATGCCTGTCAAACCGCTCCCGGCCGAGCCGGTCCGGGCCGAGCCGGCGCCGGCCAAGCCGCTTCTGGTCGAACCGGCGCAGGTACAGGCCGCGCCGGCCGTCGAGCCGTCCTCGTCGGGCGAAACGCTGGTGTTTTCCTTTGCGCAGCCTTCATGGGTCGAAGTGCGCGATCGTGATGATCAGGTCATCCTTTCCCAGATCAACCCGGCTGGCAGCCGGCGCGAGCTTGCCGGTCAGCCGCCGTTCGCGCTGGTCGTCGGAAATGCCTCCCATGTGTCGGTGCGATACAAGGGCAAGGCTGTCGATCTGTCGCCGCGCAGCAAAGACGACGTCGCCCGGTTGACGCTCGAATGACCATGAATGCGCTCGTCGGGCGCCGCCTCACGCGGCCGGTGCGGATCGGGCGCGTCGCCATCGGCGGCGGGGCGCCGATCGTCGTCCAGTCGATGACCAATACCGACACCGCGGACGTGGACGGGACGGCCACGCAGTGCGCCGAACTCGCGCGCGCGGGTTCGGAACTGGTGCGCGTCACGGTGAACACGCCGGCGGCGGCGGCGGCGATTCCGCGCCTCTGCGAAGCGCTCGAAAGAATGGGCGTCGACGTGCCGCTGATCGGCGACTTCCACTACAACGGCCATCGTCTGCTGGCCGATTACCCGGAATGCGCCGAGCGCCTGGTCAAGTACCGCATCAATCCGGGCAACGTCGGTCACGGCAGGAAACGCGGCGAACAGTTCGCGCGGATGATCGAAATTGCCTGCAAGCACGACAAGGCGGTGCGCATCGGCGTCAACTGGGGCAGCCTCGATCAGGATTTGCTGGCGCGCGTCATGGATGGCAACGCCCGGCGTTCCCATCCGCTCGACGCGGTCGGCGTGATGCGCGAGGCGATGGTCGCCTCGGCGCTGGAGTCCGCCGCGAAGGCGGAGGAGATCGGGCTTTCCGGCGACCGGATCATCCTGTCGTGCAAGGTGTCCGGCGTGCAGGATCTGATCGCCATCTACCGCGAGCTTTCCCGGAGAGCCGACTATGCCCTGCATCTTGGCCTGACCGAGGCCGGCATGGGGTCCAAGGGAGTCGTCGCGTCCACGGCCGCGATGGCCGTTCTGTTGCAGGAAGGGATCGGCGACACGATCCGCGTTTCCCTGACGCCGGAACCGGGCGGCGAGCGCGCGCGGGAGGTCGTCGTCGCGCAGGAAATGTTGCAGGTCATGGGACTGCGCGCCTTTGCGCCGATGGTCACCGCCTGTCCGGGCTGTGGCCGGACGGCCAGCGCCTTCTTTCAGGAATTGGCGCGGGCCGTGCAGAACCACGTGCGCGAGCGCATGTCCCGCTGGCGGGCCGAATACGTCGGCAGCGAGAACATGACCCTGGCGGTGATGGGCTGTGTGGTCAACGGGCCGGGCGAGAGCCGGCACGCCAACGTCGGCATCAGCCTTCCGGGAACCGGCGAGGCGCCCGCCGCGCCGGTGTTCGAGGACGGAGTGAAGACCGCCACCCTGCGCGGCGAAAACATCGCGGAAGAATTCATCGCCATCGTGGATCGCTACGTGGCGCGTACCTATAGGAAAAAAGCCTGAGAAACGCGAAATGATACTGAACCCGCTTCCTGATTCCTTTTCCAGGTTTTGAAGAAAACCCGTGACCGCGAAAAGCGAGAACGAAATGAGGGCTGGCGCACCGAAATTTTTAGAACGGATTGTCTGCCTGGCAAACTCCAGGAAGAATGTGGGGCGCTGTGTGGCGGGTAAGCGTTTGAGCGACCACTCATGGTTACGTCCGATCAGTGATCGTCCGGGGCATGAAATCTCTGAGATCGATCGACGCTATCCCGATGGCAAAATGCCGCGCTTGCTTGATGTCATGGAGATTCCATGTGTCGAGAATAGAGCGCATGGGCACCAGAGCGAGAATGTGTTGATCGATGATCGGTTTTGCTGGGAAAAAAAAGGGCGCGTGGCTTGGAAAGACATTCTTGCCCTGGTCGACCAGGACGCAGACCTTTGGGTGAATGGATTCAGCGCGTACCACAACCGGAACAACCGCGTCCCGGCAGATCTCATCGACGAAAATGGCGGTTCCCTGCGCCTGATAGAACTTGACGAAATCGCGCTTTATGCCGGCCCCAAGGCACCGGGCTTCGGCAATATGAAACTTGTCGTTCGGGCCGGCTTTGAGTATCGTGGACGGGAGTATAAGCTGGACCTGACTGATCCGGAGTATGAGCGGGCTTGTTTGGAAAGAGGGTCTGGTGAGCATTGTGTCAAATCGGTGATCGCATGTGTCAGCTTGACCGAACCGCATACGAACAAGAATGGCGAAACTTTCGCCTATAAGCTCGTGGCTTCCATTATCACGCCAAAACAGGCTGGCGCATGAGAAATCTCTTCACCATCGGATACTCCACACACCCGATAGAAGTATTCGTCGGGTTGTTGAAACAGCACGGCATCACGGCGCTGGTGGATGTGCGTTCGCATCCATACAGCCGTCATTCTTCGCAGTATTCCAAGGAAGCGCTGAAACTTGCGCTTGCCGATGAGCAAGTCGCCTATGTATTTCTTGGCAAGGAGTTGGGCGCAAGAAGTGAAAACCCGGCCTGTTATCGGCAGGGTAAGGTCCAATACGAGCTCCTTGCCAAAGAACCGCAATTTGCCGTTGGCTTGGATCGATTGTGCACAGGCATGGATCGGTTTCGTATCGCCTTGATGTGCGCCGAGAAGGATCCCCTGGCTTGCCATCGGGCCGTGCTGGTTGCACGTCATTGTCATGAAGCGGGCGTTGCGGTTGAGCATATTCAC
>JAITAJ010000111.1 GCA_031284185.1 Accumulibacter sp.
CGGTTTCACGTTCTCTCCGGCGCTTGCGCCGCAAGCCAATCTGTCCTCTGTCTTCTCAAATCTCTGTCCTCTGAACCCGAGCGCTTGGTTTTACGTCCTCTCCGGCGCTTGCGCCGCAAGCCGATCTGTCCTCTGTCTTCTCGAATCTCTGTCCTCTGAACTTCAGTCCGGGGCCGCGAGACCTTCGAGCAGCCGTTGCAGCTCGCCGCTTTCATACATTTCGCGCATGATGTCGCAGCCGCCGATGAACACGCCGCGAACGTAGAGCTGCGGAATGGTCGGCCAGTCGGAAAAAATCTTGATTCCCTCGCGGATATCCGGCTCATCGAGCACGTCGACGCTGAAGAACAGCGGCAGGTTGCACGCCCGCAGAATCTGCACCGCCGTCGCCGAAAAGCCGCACATCGGCACGCGCGGCGTGCCCTTCATGTAAAGCACGACCGGGTGAGCGGTCACCTGTTCCCTGATGATTTCCTGTATGTCCATGAGCAAAAACCCCCCAAAAAAATTCATTCGGCCCCAGGCGGGCGCCTGCCGCCGCTGACCCGCCAAATTCCCGCGCCGTCCCGCCAGCTGGCCGTTTCGCTGAACCCGGACGCCGCCAACAGCTTACGCACTTCAACCGCCTGATCATAGCCGTGTTCCATCAACAAGCAACGGCCAGGCTTCAGATGGCGGGGCGCCGCGGCGACGATCCGGCGGATGCAGGCCAGGCCGTCGCCGCCCGTGATGCCATCGCTGAGCGCGTCTCGCGGCTCGAACGGCAGCCCGTTCGATGAGAGGTGTGGATCGCCGTCGGCCACATACGGCGGATTGGACACGATGAGATCGAAACGCTCGTCGGCGAGCGGCGCATACCAGTCGCCTTCCAGGAAGCGCACCGCGACGCCGTGCCGCGCCGCATTGGCCCGCGCCACTTCCAGCGCGGCGGCGGATGCGTCGACCGCCGTCACCCGGGCTTGCGGAAAGCGGCGCGCAAGCGTCACGGCCACGATGCCGGAACCGGTGCCGAGATCGAGGATGCGCGGCCCGTCCAGCGTCGCCGCGCGCCGCGCCGCGAGATCGACGAGCAGCTCCGTTTCCGGGCGCGGAATCAACACCGCCGGATCGACCGCGAACTCCAGACCGCAAAACCAGGCACTGCCGACGAGGTAGGCGAACGGTTCGCCCGCCGCGCGGCGCGCCAGCAGCTCCTCGAAGCGATCCGCCTGCGCCTCGCTCAACGCGCGTTCGGGGTGCGCGATCAGATCGGCCTGTTTGCAGCCGCAGACGTGTTCCAGCAAGAGGCGCGCATCGAGCCGTTCGATACGTCCGGCGGCCTGCCGCCAGGCATCGCCAAGACAGATCGGGAGCGTCATGGCCGCGGCACGGAAGGCCGCCCGGCCAGCGGCGCGGCGCATCGCCCCTCGGTCATTCCGAGAGCGCCGCCAACTGCTCGGCCTGATGTTCGGTGGACAAGACAGCGATCACGTCGTCGAGATCACCGTCCATGATCGCGTCGATCCGGTACAAGGTCAGGTTGACGCGATGGTCGGTCACCCGGCCTTGCGGAAAATTGTAGGTGCGGATGCGCTCGGAACGATCGCCGCTGCCGATCAGGCTCTTGCGCGTCGACGATATCTTCGCGTGCCGTTCGCGCTCCCGCGCGTCGCGGATGCGCGCGACCAGCACCGACATGGCCCGCGCCTTGTTCTGGTGCTGCGAGCGGCCATCCTGGCACTCGACCACGATGCCGGTCGGAAGATGGGTGATGCGCACCGCCGAATCGGTCTTGTTGCTGTGCTGGCCGCCCGCGCCGGACGCGCGGAAGGTGTCGATGCGCACGTCCGCCGGATTGATCGCCACTTCCTCCAGCGCGTCGGCCTCGGGCATCACCGCGACGGTGCAGGCCGACGTATGGATGCGTCCCTGCGCCTCGGTCTCCGGCACGCGCTGCACACGGTGGCCGCCGGATTCGAACTTGAGCCGGGAATACACGCCGGCGCCGGCGATGCGCGCGATGATTTCCCTGTAGCCGCCGAGTTCGGCCGCGCTCGCCGACACCACTTCGACCTGCCAGGACCGGCGCTCGGCATAGCGCGTATACATGCGGAACAGATCGCCGGCGAACAGGGCGGATTCGTCGCCGCCGGTGCCGGCGCGGATTTCGAGGAAAATGTTGCGCTCGTCGTTGGCATCCTTCGGCAGCAGCAGCCGTTGCAGTTCCAGTTCGAGGCCGGGCAGGCGTTCTCTGGCCGCCAGCATTTCCTCTTCGGCCAGTTCCTTCATTTCGGGGTCGGCCAGCATGTCCCGGGCCGACGCCATGTCGGTTTCCGCCTGCTGCCATTTCCTGTACAGCGCCACGACCGGCCCGATTTCGGCATGTTCGCGCGTCATCTTGCGGAACTGGTCCAGGTCGCGCGTCGCCTCGCCGCCGGCCAGGATGCGGTCAAGCTCGTCGAGCCGGCCGGCGAGGCCCTCCAGCGTATCTCGAATGCTCTGTTTCATGGTCTGCCGATTTTGTTCAAGGCGCAGATTGTATCCGTCGGAAGACGGGAGACGGAAGAGCGCGGACGGAAAAGCATACGCCGCGATGAATACGGCAGGCGCAAGAAGATACAAAAA
>JAITAJ010000127.1 GCA_031284185.1 Accumulibacter sp.
AGGGCATCGAGGCCACGCGGCGCGTCGACTACGATCAGCCGGCGCTGAAGAGGGTCGACGCCAAGCCGGCGCCGATCATGCTGCGCAATGTCTCGCTGTCGGCGTCGATGTGCCAGCCCAAGGGCGTATCGGCCTCCGGCCTCTTCGACCGCCAGTATTTCGACGACATGATCGCCGCGCCGTTCCGCGAAGGCACCATCGCCGAAGCGCCGGTGCTGCCGGGAACCGGCCTGTTCATGCCGCCGGGCAGCGCGGGCGCAAAGGACAAGGGCCTGTTCCGCCGCAACGCGCCGCTGTTCGACCCCGAAGCCTGCACCGGCTGCATGGAATGCGCGCTGGCCTGTCCGGACGCGGCGATTCCGAATACGGTGCATGAAATCCACGCGCTGCTGGAGGCGGGCATTCGCCGGCTCGACCTCACCGAGGCCCAGCGCGAGGCGATGCGCGGCGAGGTCCACGCGGTGTCCGATTCGGTGCGCGAAGCGTACCGCCGGAACAAGGAGACGCGCGCCTTCCACGAACTGGTTGCCGAGGCGGCATCGAAGCTGCCGGTCCGCCAGGCGACCCTGCTGGCCAACTTCAGCCGGCTCGTCGAGGCGCTGGCCGCGTTTCCGGTCGCCCGTACCCGGCCCTTCTTCGACGCCGCCGAGAAGACCCGTCCCGGCAGCGGCGGCCTGTATTCGGTGACGATCGATCCGTGGAAGTGCACCGGCTGCCTGGAGTGCGTCGATGTCTGCGGTCCCGGCGCGCTGAGTACGCGGGAACAGGACGCGGCCTTGCTGGACACCTTGCGGGAGCGTTTCGATTTCATGAGCCGGATGCCGAATACGCCGGCGCGTTTCGTCGATGGCGCGATCCAGGCCGGCGGCGAGATCAAGCGTCTGATGCTCGATCACGACAATTACTACGCGACGACCGGCGGCCACGGCGCCTGCCGCGGTTGCGGCGAAGTGACGGCGATCCGTCTGGTGATGGCGAGCAACCGCGCGATCACCGGGAAGCGGCGGCGCGATCACGTCGCGGAACTGGAAGGGCTGATCGCCGATCTTGCGGCCAAACGGGCCTCGCTGGGCGGGAAGGACGCCGAGCGCGACCGGCGCATCGGAGAGACGCTCGCCATCCTGGAAAAGCGCCTGTATCTGTTTGAAAGCGGGCCGACCGGCAACGGCCCGGCGGGGGCGATCGTCGCCAATTCGACGGGTTGCAGCAGCGTTTACGCGTCGACCTTCCCGTTCAATGCCTACAACGACCCGTGGGTCAACAGCCTGTTCCAGGACGCGCAGCCGCTGGCCAAGGGAATTTTCGAGGGCGTGGTGGCGCAAAGCGCGCCGGACCTGCGGGCGATACGCGCCGCGCGTCTGGAACTCGACGACGCCTACGCGCCGGAACGGCACGACAAGGAACTCCGCTTCCTGTCGTGGCCGCAGTTCACCAAGGAGGAACTCTCGCTCTTGCCGACCGTGATCACCATCGGCGGTGACGGCGCGACCTACGACATCGGTTTCGGCGCCTTCTCGCGCGTCCTGACGAGCGGCACGCCGGTGAAGATGCTGATCCTGAATACCGGGGCGTATTCGAACACCGGCGGGCAGGCTTCGACGTCGAGCTTCATCGGCCAGGATTCGGACCTCGCGCGGCATGGCAACGCGCATGGCGGCAAGCGCGAATCGCGCAAGGAACTGGGCCTGATCGCTTCCTTCCATCCGAACGTCTTCGTCTGTTCGACGAGTACGGCCTTGCAGGGCCACTACCTGAAAAACACGATGGAGTTTCTCTCGTATACCGACGCGCCCGCGGTGCTCGACGTTTATACGCCGTGCCAGGGCGAGCACGGCATCGCCGACAACGCTTCCGCGCGTCAGGCGCGTCTGGCGGTGGAGAGCCGGATGAATCCGGTGTTCGTGCACGATCCGCGGCGTGGCGGGACGCCGCGCGAGCGCTTCTCGCTCGACGGCAATCCCGACCCGAACGAGACCTGGGCGAAGACCACGCTGGAATACCGTGACGCGAACGGCGAGATCAGGCTGATGGAAACCGATCTGACGCCGGCCAGCTTCGCGCAGGGTGAAATCCGGTTCAGGAAGCAGTTCAGGAAACTCAAGGACGATGCCGCGAACCTGGTTCCGGTGGCCGAGTATGTCGACCTCGCGGCGGACGCGCGAAAAGGCAGGACGCCTTTCGTCTTCGCGGTGGACGCCGAGCGGCGCCTGGTCCGGTTCGCCGTGTCGCGGCAGATCATCGCGCTGGTCGAGGAGCGGCGCGCGAACTGGCAGAGGCTGCAATGTCTGGCCGGTCTCGACGTGGCGCGCATGGATGCCGCGCACCGCGCGGCGATCGATGCCTTGCGGGCCGAGATCGCGGAATCCGCCGAACGCTACGACGGTTCGCTGGACGCCATCGCCCGCGCCATGTCGGAGTTGGCCGTGTCGAGCAAGGCGCCGGCCGCCGGATTCGCCAAGACGATTCCGATCGCGCCGGTGGCGGCGGGCGCCGCCGCGGAGACCGCCTCGTCCGCCGCCGCCGCGCCGGTGACGATCGAGGACCCGACCCGGTGCACCAACTGCAAGACCTGCTATCAGGACATTCCCGAACTGTTCGAGAAGACGCGCATCGTGGTCGGTGGCGAGTCGCGCGAAGCGGCGCGGCTGATTCCGGGCGTGCTGGAGAACGTGACCGTCACCCCCGAACTGACGGCCCGCATCCGGCGGGTGTCGGCCAACTGCGACGCGGAGATCATACGATGAGCGCCGCGAGTGCCGGATCGCCCCGGCAGTTCCGCCAGGACGACATCGAGCATTACCTTGCCGCCGGCAACGCGCTGGAAAGCGCGCGCTCGGAAATCGAGGCGCTGGAACGGACGGCCGCCGTCGAGACCTTCTCCCGGCAGATGGATCTCCTGCGCCGGCGCCTGTACGACGATCCGCG
>JAITAJ010000129.1 GCA_031284185.1 Accumulibacter sp.
CTTCTTGTCGATCTTCCCTTCTCACGGAGGTTTTTTCCTCTCGGGAAGAATCGCCGCGGCGGCCAGCGGCATCACCGCGACACTCAGGGTGTCCGTGACGTCCACGGGCCGGGCGAGCGCCGTTGGCGCAGTGATTCGAGGCAGAAGTGCGTGTAGGCGAGCGCGGCCAGCGAGGGCGCGAACAGGCCGGCGACCGGCACGTGGGCCAGGGCCGCCATGACGAAACCCAGGCAGAAAAGCGGCGTCGCCTTGTGCCGGCGAAGTTCGCGCGCCTCGCCGGAAGTCGCGTGCGCCGATAGCGCGTCATGGGCGAACGTCCGCCGGTTGAGCCAGGCCATCCAGGAGAGCGGCAGGAACACTCCGAAGCCGGGAATCAGCCACAAGGGCAGGGTGAGCGTCCAGGCGATGACGAACAGCGCCGCGGCCCAGACACTGTTCCACGCCGCCGCCACGAAGCTGTCCTCGCCCAGCCGGGCCAGGTCGGGATAATCCCTCGCCGCCACGTGGTCGAGCATCAGCGGCAGGACGAACACGGCGGTCAACAGCATCGCCACCAGGTAGCCCGCCGACAGGATCACCAGCCAGCCGGCCAGCGCGGCCAGCGCCCCGGCCAGCCACGCCGCGCCCCAGTCCGCGATCCAGCTCATCGGCGGCTGTTCGACGAAACCGCCGATCAGTCGGTCGAGAAAGACGACCGACACGGCCACCATGAAGAGCGCGGCCACCAGCCCCGGCCCGAGGATGTACAGCCACACCTTGCCCTGTCCGAGCGAGAACAGACTGCGCCGCAACGCCACCGCTATTTCGATCATCATCAAACCGACTCCGGTTCGAGACCCCGCCCTTCCGGGCGGCGCGACTGGAAAACTGGAGAGGCCGTCAAACCCGACGGACGCGACGGGCACGACGAAAAACGAGGGGAACCCCGGCCCCGGAAAAGCGATTCGGCACGAAGCCCGGAGAGACTCGCCGTTTTTCGGATTCTTTTTCGTGTTCTTCGCGCTTCGCATCGAAAGCGCCTAGCCTCGGAGGGCCGTTTTGAGCTATAACCCGGCATTGTGGTCGCGTCCGCTTTTCGTCGTGTCTCGCCATTTTCCATGATTGACTGTCTTTTCCAGTGAAAATCCGCCATGTCCGCCATTCTTCTCCTCTATTCCACCGTCGACGGTCACACACGGACGATCTGCGAGCGGATCGCGCCGGTCATCGAGGCGGCGAGTCACACCGTCACTCTGGAGCGCATCGAGGACGCCGGCGGCATCGAGCTGTCGGCCTACGACAAGATCGTCATCGGCGCCAGCATTCGTTATGGCCGGCACCGCCGCTCGGTGTTCGAGTTCATCGAAGCCCGGCTGTCCGCGCTCGAATCCCGTCCGACCGCCTTCTTCACGGTCAACATCGTCGCCCGGAAGCCGGAGAAGGATCGTCCCGAAACCAACCCTTACATGCGAAAATTCCTGCGCCGGACGTGCTGGCGACCGCGGCTGCTCGACGTCTTCGCCGGACGGCTCGACTACCCGCGCTGTCGTCCGCTCGACCGGCTGGCGATCCGTTTCATCCTGTGGCTGAGCAAGGGACCGACCGATCCGAACGCGGTCATCGAATTCACCGACTGGACCCGGGTCGATGCCTTCGCCCGGCGAGTGGCCGAGATGTAAGTGTTTCAGAGGATAGAAGATAGAAGACGGAAGACAGGTCAGCTTGGGCGCTTCGCGCCGGGTGAGAGAGGAAAAACCGAGCGCCCGGTTTTCCTTCCTTTTATCCGGCGCATGGCGCCGCAAGCCGATCTGTCTTCTATCCTCTGAATTCTATCCTCTGAATTCTATCCTCTGAAATTGCCTTCTCCAATTTTTTGTCCTCGGGAGCAAACATGCCCTATACGTCCGAACTGGTTCACGAACTGAATACCCTGATTCGCTTCGATCTCGACTCCGGCCAACAGGGAATCAAGGTGCACAAAAACGCCGACGAAAACGTCAAGGCGGCGACCTGCCGCTTGTACGCCAAAGGCTTGATTACCCAGGCCGACGGCGGCTACCTGACCCGCCTGGGGCGCGAGGCCGCCGAACACGCGCAGGCCCTGCTCGGCATGCTGACCGCCGGCGTCGCCGCCTCGGTCACCTCTCCGCCGCCGCCAGCGCGCTGAGAAAGCCGTCGGCGGGCTGGTAGCCCACGACTCGGACGCCCACCCGCTCCGCGCCCGCCGGATCGAAGAAAACGATGCCGGGCGGCCCGAAGAGTCCGAAGCGGGCCAACAGCGCTCGATCATCCGGCGAGTTGGCCGTCACGTCGGCGCGCAGCAGCCGCCAGGCGGACAACTTTTCGCGCACGCGCGGATCGGCAAAGGTATGACGCTCCATTTCCTTGCACGATACGCACCAGTCGGCATAGAAATCGAGCAGCACCGGCCGTCCGGCGGAAGCGAGGCGCCGATCGAGTTCGTCGATCGAGCGCACGCGCTCGAAGGACAGGGCGCGCGGCCCGGCATCCGTCCCGGCCTGTCCGAACGCGGCAAGCGGGCGCAAAGGGTCGCGCGCGCCGGAAAGCGCGCCCGCCAGCATGGCGGCGCCGAGCAGCAGCAGGACGATGCCGATTGCCTTGCCGAACCGCTGCCAGCCGTTCGCCCGGCGCGGCAAGGGATCGACGGCGCGCAGAAAGACCGCCGGAACGATCAGCAGCAGCGCCCAGATCAGCATTTGCGCGGAAACCGGAATGATCGGCGAAACGATCCACGACGCGCAGACCAGCAGGATCACGCCGAAAATCCGGTTGACCGCGACCATCCAGGGGCCGGCCCTGGGCAGCAGGGCGCCCGCCGAGAAGCCGATGACCAGGAGCGGCGCGCCCATGCCCAAGGCCATGCAGAACAGGGTCAGCCCGCCGAGCAGCGCGTCGCCGGTCGCGCCGATGTAGAGCAACGCCCCGGCGAGCGGCGCCGCGACGCACGGTCCGACGATCAAGGCCGACAGGCCGCCCATGAGCGCCACGCCGAGCAGCGAGCCGCCGCGCAGCCGGGCCGCGCCTTCCGTCACCCGGCCTTGCAGGGAAGCGGGCAGTTGCAGCTCGAACAGGCCGAACATCGACAGCGCCAGCGCGACGAAGATCAGCGCGAAGCCGCCGAGCGCCCAGGCGTTCTGCAAGGCGCTCGAAATCAGCGTGCCGGACAGCCCGGCGGCCACGCCCGCCGCCGTGTAAACCACGGCCATGCCCAGCACGTAGGCCAGCGACAGGAGGAAGGCGCACGAACGCGAGACGCGCCGCCCGCCGCGACCGGCGCCGACGATGATGCCGGAAAGTATCGGCAGCATCGGCAAAGTACACGGTGTCAACGACAGGAGCAGTCCGAAGCCGAAGAAGCTGGCTGCCGCCCAGCCGAGCGTCGCGTCGTGGAGCAGCCTTGCGATTCGCCCGGATTCGTCGCTTTCGGCCGCCGCCGAGGCCGTCACGCCCGCCGGATCGGGCAGTTCGAGAGCGATGCCCTGTTTTTGCGGCGGATAACAGACGCCGATTTCGGCGGCGCACCCCTGTGAAGTCACCTGCAGGGTCAGCGCCAGGACGCCGGAGTCTTCGCGTTCGACCGGCAGGCGGATCGACACTTCCCGATCATAGACTTCGACATCGCCGAAGGTCTCGTCCCGGACATCCCGACCCTTCGGGAAAATGGCCCGCCCGAGCCGCGGGCCGCCGGGTTCGACGGAAAACTGGAACTTGTCGCGGTACAGATAATATCCCTCGGCGATCTCGAAGCTCACCTCGATCGTCCGTCCGTCCAGGGCGCGCGCCGACGCTCCGAAGGCTTCCTGCGCGCGCAACGGTTCCGCGCCGCCGGCCAGCGCGCTCGCCACCGACAGGAAGCAAAGGAGCAATACGCGAATCATGCGGGCGTCCCCTCGCTCCGGGTTTCCGCGGCGACCCAGGCCAGATAGCCGGGCAGACCGGCCGCCACCGGCAAGGCGATGATTTCCGGCAACTCATAGGGATGCTCCGCGCATATCGCCGCCTGCAACGCCGTGTAGCACGCCTCGGTCGTCTTGATCAGCACGGGCACCTCGTCGGACGTTTCGACCGCGCCTTGCCAGCGGTAGGTGGAACGGCACGGCGACAGGATGCTGACGCAAGCGGCCAGCCGCCTGTCCAGCAGAGTCCGCGCCAGGGACTCCGCCGATCCGCGATCCGGCAACTGGGTCAGAACGAGCAGGACATCCATCGTGAAATATCTTTCAATCGTTGCTCGGCACCCGCCAGAACTCGACTTCATCTCCTCGCTCCAGGCAATCGGACACGCGCAGTTCAAATTGCAGTTCGCCGCCGTCATCGAAAAACCGGATGCCGGAGGCGCGTACCAGCACCCCCGCCGGCAGAAGCATCACATCCTGCGCTCGATCCCCGGCCGCGCCAAGCTGGAACGCCGGATGGCGCGCGACTTCCCCGGTCACCCAGTTGCGAATCTCGGCCACTCTCGGCGTGACCCGGCCCGGAAGCGGATCGGCGGAACAGAACAGGATTCCGTCGTCGTTCTGCCACAGAGCGGTGATCACCGCCAACAGGTAATCCTTCCGCTCCTCCTGCTGACCGACGGCCAGCAAACCATGCAGGACCAGCCGGGACTTCCCTTCCCCCGGCAGGCGCAGCAGCACCAGTTCATCGCTTTCCCGGCGCGCCAGGCGCCAATGTTCCGGCTCGGCTTCGGCATGCGGCGCCTCGGGCGCGACGTGCCCATAGACCGCCTGCCGATTCCTGGTGAAGAGGTCGTCATCCCCGGCGGACGCCGCCCGCAGCGCATTCTCGAATCCCTTGCCGCCCAGCAGGCAATGGATGAAGGCGAGACCGGCGCCGACCGACAGGCTCGGCAGGTTCTCCGCATCGGCGGGCAGGGCTTGCGGTGGGCGCCGCAGATTGTCGGCCAGCCTGTTGAGCAGCGTCATGCAGTTTTCCGCCGAAAGTTTGTCGCCGAGCCGGAGGCTTTCCGGCGATTCTCCGGCGGCCAGCGCGTCGAGACGCTGACGAATCTTGCGCTGGACGCTGCCGAGCGATAGCCAACGGGGTTGCCGGGCCTTGCCCTCGCCCTCGCGCACCGGGCGGTCCGCCGCGAGATCCAGGGGAATCGGATCGTGCCTGGCCTCCGGCGCCTGCTCGTCGATTTGTACCCGCTCGCGCCACCGCGCCAGCCAGCGCGTCACCGCGGCGAGTTGTCCGCTGGAAAGCGAGAAGGGCCGCGCCAGATGCAACATCAGTGCCATGGCATACTGCCCGAAAACCGATGACGTGCGCGTTTCGCCGAACAGGCGGTCTTCCTGCGTCTCCGTCAGGCATCCAAGCCGCTCGGCGGCGGAAAAAAGCGCGTGAAAACTCTTCCAGAACCCCAGGGCCGGCGCAAAACCTCCCGCATAGCCGACCAACTGCTCGGCGCGCAGACAGATCGCCGTCCGGTGCGCCGCGCGGGCCGCAGCCTCCCTGGACAGGGAGGCCGCGTCATCCAGGCAGGCTTGCAGACATTGCCGATAGCCAAGAGCATAGCCGCGCCAGAGGCGGCGCGTCATGGAAAGCGTCGCCTGTTTGCCCGTGCCGAGCGGCAAGGGATCATCCTCGCACTGGCGCTGGCAGGCGGCGCCGACCGCGAATACCGTCTTGCGCAGAACTTCCAGCGTCTTCAAACGCTCGTGAGGAGGGACGTCCAGCAGGCCAAGGGCCTCGATCCGGGCCAGAAGCCCGGGCAACATGCACAGCGGATCCGATTGCGGCTGTGCCGCAAGCCACACGCCCGCGCTCTCCGCGTCGCGGAAACACTCGTGATCCGTGGCCTGAATCGTTGGCGAGGGAAACCCGATCACCGCCGTACCCGCGAGAGACGAAACAGCACGCACCGCAGACCGCCTCAGAAGGCGGCCCGCGGCCTGTTTACGCGCTCCCGGTTGACCCGGAATGCCGATGGAAGGCTATTTGTTGGGATCTTCACACAGTTCCAGCAGTACACCGCCGGTGGCCTTCGGGTGCAGGAAAGCGATGTTGAGTCCCTCGGCCCCCTTGCGCGGCGCCTTGTCGATCAACTGCACTCCCTTGCCGGCCAGTTCGTCGAGATTCCCCGCCAGCCCTTCGACGGCGATCGCCATGTGGTGGATGCCCTCACCTTTCTTTTCGACGAATTTGCCGATCGGACCTTCGGGATCGGTCGATTCGAGCAATTCGATCTTGGATTGCCCGACCTTGAAGAAGGCGGTACGCACCTTCTGATCCTTCACTTCTTCGATCGAGTAACACTTCATGCCCAGCTGTTTTTCCCAGAACTTGATGGCTTCGTCGATATTTTTGACGGCGATGCCGATATGCTCAATATGCGAAAGATTCATGGTGGTTTTCCTTTCATATAGTGGCAAAGCGAGAGTTGATTATCCAACAGAATGTCTATTCAGGCCGTAACTCTTTGATTAAAAAAGAGGGTTATGCTACACCCGCATTCGGGATGGACTCAAACATGGACTCATTCCTGTTCTTTGGAAAGCGGGTCTTCCGTCCGTTGTCCGCCTGAATCCATTACCTTCCTGCGAGGTGGATAGTATAAGCCCTGAGCCTTGAATGTTGTCCAGCATATCCATCCATTCTCTTCCGTCGCTTATCCGGTACTGGTTCTGTGGGCCATCCTCGCCTCTGAGCCGCTTCAAGTCGGGACGGAAGTCCGAAGTGCTGGCCGCGCTCAGAGCGCACAGAGAATCCGGGGAAGCGGAAACCCCGGTGCGCGATGCCTGGCGTTACATCTCCAACCGGCCTGGATAGACTACCGCTCTTCCATCGCGGCCAATTTGCCGATCGGCTCTGGCGAAGTCGAAAGCGCCCATCGTTCCCTCATCCAGAAACGCCTCAAGCTCCCCGGCACAGAGTGGCGCCCAGACAACACAGGCCATGCCCGATCTCCGTGCCATGGGCCATCGGGTGCCACCGTCCGACCGGAAGTAAAGCCAAGGAAACGCTGAACAAGCCAGTAAATCACCCGATTACTGGTTTGTTCAACTGCCGTTCAGCTGAAAATCACGCTGACCGACAGCCTGGTGTGAGTTCCCCGAATCGGTAAGCTGCAGATCGAGCGTTGATTCGGATTTGACCGGCCGGAAAAAGTCAATCCAATCTTTCGGCCGGCTTGACCATCATGGAGCCAAAGAACGCTGAAGCGAACTCGCGCTGCCGGCTCAACCAAACAAGGCGAGCTGCGTCTTGAGCACCTCGCCCAACTGCACCATCTGCTGCATGTTGCTCTGGAAGTGCGCGGCGTAGTAATTGCCGGATTCGCACACGCGGGCGGCGACGGAGGCAAAGTTGCCGATCGACTTCTGGTAGTCCTTGGCGCAGATGGGGTAATCGAGGTACTCGGCGAGCGAGGCGGTCGACAGATAGGCAGAAACGATCTCGGCCTTTTCCGGCTCCTGCTGCCAGTTGTCGCACAGCCAGACGTACAGCTCGGGGTGGAAGTTGGTCATCACGCCGCTGTAGCCGTGCGCGCCGGCCTGCAGCGAGGGCAGCAGGGTCTGTCCGTTGGCGTTGGCGATGTGCAGGCGGCTGTCCTTGGCGAGGGCGACGCGGCGCCGGATCGTCTCGATCTGGCAGCAGGTGTCCTTGATGAAGGTGTAGCGGCCGCTCTGCGCGCACCAGTCGACGACTTTGTCGGAGAGCAGGCGCTTGTAGGGGTGCGGGCACTCGTAGATGCCGAGGCCGACCTTGGCGGGGAGCGCGGCGGTGATCTTCTGCAGGTTGGCGAGCGCAGTCTCGTCGTTCTCGCCGGGCATGGCCAGGCGGTTGCTGATCAGGATCACGCTGTCGACGCCGGTCTCGGCGATTTTGCCGAGCTGGTCGATCTGCTGCGAGATGCCGCAGGCGGTGTGCCCCGAGGCGACGACGGGAACGCGCCCGGCGGTATAGTCGAGGACGAAGCGGGTCAGCTGAAGCGATTCAGCTTCGGACAAAAAAAACATCTCACTCGACTGGCAGTTGGCGAACAGGCCGTTCACGCCCTTGCCGATGTACCAGTCGATCAGTTTCTTCAGCGACTCCCAGTCGATTTCGCGCTGGTCGTCGAAGGGCGTCAGTATCACCGGCCAGACGCCGCGGTAGTGGTCATTGGTGCT
>JAITAJ010000140.1 GCA_031284185.1 Accumulibacter sp.
TCGGTTTGAAGCCGCAGAATTTCGGCTTGGGGCAGGCCGGTAATCGTCATCACCATCTCCAGCGATAGACCTTCGTCCAACGCCTTACGGGCAATGGTCGATTGCGCCTCGTTCAGACCTCGCTCCAAGCCTTTCTTCAGACCTTCCTTCAGACCTTCCTCTCGCCCCTTTTGCTTCGCTCCATGCTCACGCGAAGCAATGTCCCATTCCAGCTTCTCCCGCGAGATCGCCAGTTCCCGCAGACGTTCGTCCTGGGACAGATATTTCAGCTCCACCACGGCCAGGCCGATGTCGGGGTCTCTTTGTGCCAGCATGTCGAATTCCTCCTCCTTCGTCGCCCGGATGAATTCAAGCCAGGCGCAGAGCTTCGTTTCATCCCACTGTTCCGGCAGTTTGGGAAGTTCCAGCGTATGGACTTCCATTGCCTTGCTGAACAGCGAACCGCTATCGGGGTCGTGAAGCCAGTATCGATTATGATAGCGCAGACTGTCCCGGATTTCCTCGTAGCCTGTAATCAGGATACAGATGGCCCGCTTGATTTTTCGGTAGCTTTCGCCCAGCCTGACCTGTTCCCGTATCATGCCGGAAAGATAGAAGATGGCCCGCTCGCGCATCTCGGGCACGGGGTTAAGCTGGATTTCGATGTCGATGACCTTGCCTTTCGCGGTCGTGACCTTCACGTCCAGGATGCCCAGTTTATCCTCGGGGCGCTCGCCCGGAAGATGCGGGTCGACGATCTGCACGTCGCGGTAGTCTTCGGGCGGCAGGTCGAGCGCCGATTGCAGGAAACTGACCAGCAGACGCTTGTCGCTCATCAGGCGCTTGAATACGGCGTCATTGCGGGGCTTGAGAATCTCGTGGGGCATGGATTTTCTTTCGGCCTGTGAAAAAAGATCATGGGTGGAATTGACGATGCCCAAGGCCCGAATTCAGCGGCACATGTGGCGCGTCCGCTGGAATGAGCCGTCAGATCGCTTCGCGGTCCGCGGGATGCTTGACCCCGTCACTGGTTGGAACCTCCGGGATGTCGAAAGGATTGACCCTTTCGAGGCAGCCGACGTTGTAGGCGTATTGCGTCGGGTCGGAACGCCGCTGATGATGCGTATGGATGCCGCAGATGGAGCAGAAGTAATGCCTGGCCGTATGTGTGTTGAACTCGTAAACCCTGAGTTGTTCGGCGCCCTTGATGACGTAAAGCCCACTGAGTGGCACGGAAGCCACGATGGTGCCCCGGCGCCGGCAATATGAACAGTTGCAACGCCGCGGGTCGACCACCCCATCCGGTAAATCCAGGAGCAATTCCACGGCGCCACAGTGACAGGTGGCTCGATGCCTGGCCTGTATGACCGTTCCCCCCACTGTTTTGAGGCCCATCTTGCGGCTCCAGATCCGACACCCTGCATTTATCAGATGAGATACTCGATTTCCGGCGGCTTCACTGCGGCGTTGTCGTGCAGCGCGCCGAAGACCTCGCGCCTGACCGCGCCGAATTCCGCCGAGGAGCGATCTCGCGGGAACGGCAAGTCTACCACGATGTTCGCCGTCACATGTCCCGGATGCGAATCCATCACGACGATACTCTGGCTGAGAAAGACGGCCTCTTCCACGTCGTGCGTGACCAGAATCATGCTGACGCCCTCATGCTGCCAGATGCGCAGCAACTCTTCCTGTAGGCGCATACGAGTGATGGCGTCAAGCGCGCCGAGCGGTTCGTCGAAGAGCAGGATCGAGGGATGTCCCACCAACGCGCGGGCGATCGCGGCGCGCTGCGCCATGCCGCCGCTCAAGGCGGCGGGGTAGGCTTGCTCAAAGCCGGTGAGTCCGACGAGCGCGATCTGCGCGGCGATGGCCTCTTTCTTGGCGGACGGGGAGAGTGGCGCGTTGTCGAGCGCGATGGCGACGTTGTCCCACAGCGTGAGCCAAGGCAGCAGCCGGGGTTCCTGGAAAACGATGCCGCGTTCGAGGCTCGTCCCCGCGATGCGCTGGCCGCGCAGGGCGATTTCGCCCGTGTAGTCCTGATCGAGTCCCGCGATGAGGCGCAGGAGTGTCGTCTTGCCACAGCCGCTCGCGCCGACGATGGTGATGAATTCGCCTTCGCGGACGGAGAGATTCGTGTCCTCGATGGCAGTGAAATCGCCGAAACGCCGGGTGACGCCGCGCACTTCAAGCATAGCTCCCCCCGAAACCGCGCTGCCAGCGGAGGAGCCGCCGCTGCGTCAAGTAAAGCAAACGATCGAGGCCATAGCCGATCAGCCCGATCAACACCATGCAGACCAGGAGCTGATCGGTCATCAGGAGGTTCTGCGCGCGGAAGATCAGAAAACCCAGCCCCTCCAGTCCGCTGATGCCTTCGGCGACCACCACCAGCGCCCAGGACAGCCCCACCGAATAACGCAGCGTGATCATGACCACGGGCACGATCGCCGGGAAGATCACCCGGCGGATCAACTGCCGCCGGCTCAGCTTCAGGGCCTGCGCCAGTTCGATGAAATTGTGATCGACGCCGCGGATGGCTTGCAGGGTATTGAGAAACACCGGGATGAAGATCGACTTGGTGAGCACCACGATCTTGGCGGGCGCGCCCAGTCCGAGCCACACGACGATGAGCGGAATCCACGCCACGGTGGGAATGTGGCGGAGGGTGTTGATCGTGCCGCCAAAGAAGAGTTCGACGGGCCGCGAGAGGCCCGCCGCGAAACCCAGACCCACCCCGAGCAGGGTGCCGTAGACGAAGGCTTGCGCGATGATGAACACGCTCGCCCGGATGTCCATGAGCAGATCCTGCCGGGTCAGCATGTACCAGAACGCCTGCACGACCTTGAGCGGCGCGGGCAGGAAGACCGGCTCGATCCAGCCGAAGCTCGACGAGGCCTGCCACAGGCCCAGGATGACGAGCGGCAGGATCGCGCCGATATAGCGCTGGCCGGCGAAAAACGCCTTGATCCCCGCGATTCCGATTCCCGGAATCCTCGATAAAGAAGACAGGAATCCGGATTGCCGCGGGGTTTCGAGCCTCGCGATGGCGGGCTGGAGTGGAATGGACATTTCAATAGCTCGAGTACTTGTCGCCGTAGATCGAATGCGAACCGCCCAGGAAGAACTGGCCGTCGATGAAGGCGTCGATCTCTCCGTCTTCGAGGCGCTTGTCGGCCAGAATGTCGTCGCCGTGCGCGACGTACCATTTCTGGAACTCTTTGATCGCCGTGCGCGCGGCCTCCGCGCTGGGTTCGCCGGCCATGAAATCCCATTGCCCCAGATGGGTGATCTGGAATTTGGCCACGTCCTCGGGGATGCGCAGCGCCTTGCTGACGATCGCCGCGGCTTCGTCCACGTGATCCGTCGCCCAGACCCGCGCGCGTTCGCGGCTCAACAGGAAAGCCTTGACCACGCCGGGATACTTCGCCGAGAAATCCCGGTGCGCGAAATAACTCACCCGGCCCGCGTAATTGACGTAAGCGCCGGAATCGGCGGGACCTCCGATCAGCTTGAACTTGCCTTGCAGGTACGCCGAGGTGAAATGGTTGGCCGCCAGATGCCCCGCCGTCGCGTCCTTTTCGCCGGAGAGCAGGGCCTGGATCGCCACCGCCGGACTTTCGATGTTCTCGTAGCGCACCCGCCCCTGTTTCAGGCGGCTGTCGAGCGGGATGCCCGCGTTGTTGAGGATCTCGAACGGCGC
>JAITAJ010000219.1 GCA_031284185.1 Accumulibacter sp.
TTCTGGTGCAGTTCGATGCGGAAGCCGGGGTCGAAGGTGCGCTTGATCATCCGTTCGCCGTGAATTTCGAGAATCTTCGAGGAGGCGAAGCCGCCCATCAGCGCCTCCCGCACCTTGGCCGGGTCGGCTCCGGCCTTGGAGGCGAAGAGCAGGGCTTCGCCGACGGCTTCGATGTTCAGCGCGACGATGATCTGGTTGGCGACCTTGGCGGTCTGTCCGTCGCCGTTGCCGCCGACCAGGGTGATGTTCTTGCCCATCCGTTCAAAGAGGGGTTTCACCTTGTCGAAGGTTTCCTGACGGCCGCCGACCATGATCGAGAGGGTGGCGTTCTTCGCGCCGACTTCGCCGCCGGAGACCGGGGCATCGAGGTACTCGCAGCCGAGATCGTTGATCTTCTTGGCGAATTCCTTGGTCTCGAGGGGGGAAATGGAACTCATGTCGACGACGATCTTGCCGGGGGCAAGGCCCGCGGCGATGCCGTCGGGATCGAAAAGGGCGCTGGCGACGTGCGGGGTGTCGGGCACCATGATGATGATCACCTCGCCCTTTTGCGCCGCTTCCCTGCCGGAAGCGCAGGCTTTGCCGCCCGCCTGGATCAGCGATTCGGGAATGCTCGGAATGCTGTACAGAAATACTTCGTGCCCGGCCCCGATCAGGTTCGCCGCCATCGGCGTGCCCATGATTCCCAGTCCTACGAATCCTATCTTGCTCATTGCTTGGCTCCTCGTCTATCGGTGGGTCAGAAAAATTTGTCGCGCAGGGCTTGCGTGGCGCTGCGGAAGACGCCCAGGTCGCTGCCGACGGCGACGGCGGTGATGCCCATCGCCAGATAGCGCCGGGCGTCGGCCTCGGCCGGGGCGAGTATGCCCACGGGTTTGCCGTGCGTCTGGGCGCCGGCGACGATCCGCTGTATGGCGTCCTGCACTTCCGGGTGCGCGGGATTACCCAGACGTCCGTAACCGGCGGCCAGGTCGGAGGGGCCGACGAAGACGCAGTCGATGCCCTCCACGGCGCAGATTTCGTCGATCGCGGCGACCGCCTTGCGGCTTTCGATCTGGGCGATCACCGCGATGTTGTCGTTGATGACCTCGAAATAATCGGCGACCGTGCCGTAGCGGTTGCTGCGCTGCGCGACGGAAACGCCGCGCACGCCCTCCGGCGGATAGCGCGTCGCCGCCACGGCGCGGCGCGCGTCCTCGGCGGAATCCACGAAGGGCACCAGAAAGTTGTAGAAACCCACGTCGAGCAGGCGCTTGATCACCACCGTGTCGTTCCACTGCGGCCGGACGACCGGCGCGCTGCCGCTGTCCTTCAGGACCATCAACTGCGGGATCAGCGAGAGCACGTCGTTCGGCGCATGTTCGCCGTCGAGCAGCAGCCAGTCGAAGCCGGCCAGTCCCATGATCTCGGTAGTGATCGGACTGCCCAGCGAACACCAGCAGCCGATCAGCTTCTTGCCGGCGATGAGCTCGCGGCGAAACAGATTGGGAAGCGGGCAATAGGGGTTGCTGCTCATGATTTTTCCTCAAGGAATCAGCGCACGAGACACGGGCGCTTGGGATCGAATTTCCAGCCGGGAATCAGGTACTGCATCGCCTGCGCATCGTTGCGCGCGCCGAGCGCCTGGGTCTTGTAGACTTCGTGCGCCTTTTCGACCGCGGCCATGTCGAGATCAAGCCCCAGGCCGGGCTTCTCCGGCACGCGGATCAGGCCGTCCCGGATCGGATAAGGCTCCAGGGTCAGGCGCTGCCCGTCCTGCCAGATCCAGTGCGTGTCGATGGCCGTGACCTTGCCGGGCGCGGCGGCGGCGGCGTGCGTGAACATGGCCAGCGAGATGTCGAAGTGATTGTTCGAGTGCGAACCCCAGGTCAGGCCGAACATCTGGCAGAGCTGGGCGACGCGCACCGAGCCTTGCAGGGTCCAGAAATGCGGATCGGCGAGCGGGATGTCCACCGCTTGCAACTGGAGCGAATGCGCCAGCTGCCGCCAGTCGGTGGCGATCATGTTGGTCGCGGTCGGCAGCCCCGCGGCGCGCCGGAACTCGGCCATCACCTCGCGTCCCGAAAAGCCGCCCTCGGCGCCCGTCGGGTCTTCCGCATACGCCAGGATGCCCTGCTTGTCGCGGCACAGGCGGACGGCCTCGGCAAGCGTCCAGGCGCCGTTCGGGTCGAGAGTGATGCGCGCCTCGGGGAAACGCTCGTGCAGCGCGAGGATCGCTTCCATTTCCTCGTCGCCCGAAAACACGCCGCCCTTCAACTTGAAATCGTTGAAGCCGTAGCGCTCGCGGGCCGCTTCGGCCAGGCGCACGATGGCTTCCGGCGTCGTCGCTTCCTCGTTGCGCGCGCGGAACCAGGCGTTGCCGGCGTCCGGCTCGGAGCGGTAGTCCAGCGGAGTCCGGGTCCGGTCGCCGACGTAAAAGAGATAAGCGAGGATTTCCACGGCCTCGCGCTGTATGCCCTCACCGAGCAGCGCGGCAAGCGGAACGCCCAGGAACTGGCCGAGCAGGTCGAGCGCTGCCGATTCGACGGCGGTCAGCGCGTGGATGGTAACGCGCAGGTCGAAAGTCTGCGCTCCGCGCCCGCCCGCGTCGCGCTCCGCAAACGCGGAGCGCATGGCCGCAAGAATCGCCTTGTATTCGCCGAGCGTCCTGCCGACGACCAGGGGACGCGCATCCTCCAGGGTCTGCCGGATTTTTTCGCCGCCCGGCACTTCGCCGAGGCCGGTATGGCCGGCGCTGTCCTTCATGATGACGAGGTTGCGCGTGAAATACGGGCCGTGCGCGCCCGACAGGTTGAGCAGCATGCTGTCCCGCCCGGCGACCGGGATGACCTGCAATTCGGTGACGACCGGCGCCCGCTTCGGCTTTGGATCGATGCGCCCGATTGCGTCCGCGCCCGCGCCCCTGTCCGTTTCTTCCGCCATCCCGCCCCCCTGTCGATTTGCCGTCGATTTGCCGTTGATTCCGCTTTGATCCGCTGGACATCGACTTTCCGAATAATTATCATAAGTCGTCGTATGTCTTGTTGGGTACTATAATGAATTCCAGAAAAAATGCAACGCCTTCCTCCCGGTTTTTTTCACGCTCCTCATGAACGCCGCCCGAGACCCCGCATCACCGCGCCGCCGCCCGCTCAGCCTGGCGCGGGAAGTCATGAAC
>JAITAJ010000224.1 GCA_031284185.1 Accumulibacter sp.
CGGCCTGTCCATGAAACCCTCGCCGAGCCTCCCCCTGACGATCGACCTCGGCGTCCAGGGCTACACCGGCACGCGCGAGGGCGTGACCGGCAGTCTGCGCCTGAAGTACGAGTTCTGAAGCTCAGGATGGAAAGGAATATGAGCCTGGGGGCGACGAGGGCGAGCTTTTTTGGCTTGCCTTCGTCGAGCGGGCGCGGAGGGACGGCTCGGATCGCGCGGTTGTAACGCGCCACCGAAGCGGAGCCTGTCGAGTGCCCGGCGCGTCGGAGCGCGTCCGCCCTTGGTGGAACGCTTGTTGCTGGAATCTCATTGGAGCGCGGGCGTCCCGCCCGCAAAGGACACACGAAGCGGGCGGGACGCCCGCGCTCCATTTGGGGGTTTCTCTTCCCCTGCGAGGAAAAAGGTGGCCGAAGGCCCGGGATATCTCCGTTGATCAGTGGAAGAGCTTGTCGCTGGAATTTCATTGGAGCGCGGGCGTCCCGCCCGCAAAGGACACACGATGCGGGCGGGACGCCCGCGCTCCATTTGGGGGGGGGGGGGTCTCTTCCCCGGCGAGGAAAAAGGTGGCCGAAGGCCCGGGATATCTCCGTTGATCAGTGGAAGAATATGCGAGCGGACAGCAATGTATCGGGCAAGGTGGCGCCGCAAGGACGCCCGCGCCATCCTTCCACGCCCCGAAGGGCGGCGCTTGCCGCGCACCGGGGCGTTTTGCGCCGATCGCCCGGGCGTGTCTCACTGGGCAAGGGCCGTTCTCTGGAAGGCGACGAGCTGCCGGATGCCGGCTTCCGCCATGTCGAGGAGTCTGTTCATCTGTCCGCGCGTAAACGGCTCGCCTTCGGCGGTTCCCTGGATTTCTACGATGTCGCCGGAACCCGTCATCACCACGTTCATGTCGGTGTCGCACGCCGAATCTTCGAGGTAGTCGAGGTCAAGCGTCGGCTGGCCGTTGAAGATGCCGACCGAGACGGCCGCAACGTGGTCGCCGATCGGATTGGCCGAGAGCTTGCCCCTGTCCACAAGCCCGGCGCAGGCGTCGTTGAGCGAGAGCCAGGCGCCCGTGATCGAGGCGCAGCGCGTGCCGCCGTCGGCCTGCAACACGTCGCAGTCGAGGATGATCTGGCGTTCGCCCAGCGCGGCGAGATCGGTCACCGCGCGCAGCGAGCGCCCGATCAGGCGCTGAATCTCCTGCGTTCGCCCGGACTGCCTGCCCTTGGCCGCCTCGCGCGCGGTGCGCGTGTGCGTCGAGCGCGGCAGCATCCCGTATTCGGCGGTGACCCAGCCGCGACCCTGGCCCAGCAGAAAGGACGGGACGGAATCCTCGACGCTGGCGGTGCAAAGCACTCTGGTATTGCCCATTTCGATCAGCACCGACCCTTCGGCGTGGCGAGTGAAGCGGCGAGTGATGCGCACTTCGCGTAATTGCGCTGGTTGACGTTGGCTCGGTCGCATGTCTTCTATTTCGAGTATTTCTGGATGGCGGAACGAATTTCTTCAATGGCGCGCTCGATTTCCTCGTCGGTCAATTCGGTCTTGTACTTCGGATTGCTGCCGAATTGGTCGAGACGGGTGGTGAACGCGCCGAGCGGCATGGTATGAGTGTGGATGGTCGAAAGGCCGTGCGATTCCGGTTCGATGTAATTATCCTCCCAACGGACGGCGATGACGGAAAAATTATCGGCATTCTGCCCGCCGCTCGCTTCCGCCTTTTCCATGAGATCCGGAACGGCTTTCATCAGATTGTCTCTCACCAGGGCGGCGGCCAGCATCTCGTCGGGGAAAAGGCCCCA
The DNA here is from genome assembly GCA_031284185.1 of Accumulibacter sp. GTDB lineage: Bacteria > Pseudomonadota > Gammaproteobacteria > Burkholderiales > Rhodocyclaceae > Propionivibrio. The sequence goes on from JAITAJ010000224.1 coordinate 1,788, forward strand.
CAGGCCGTCGGTGCACAAGGCCATGACGTCACCCACCTCCAGCGGCGTCTTGCGCGAAAGCTCGATCTTCGGGTCCTGTAAACCGCCGAGACAACTGTAGATCTTGTTGCGGTCCGGATGAGACAGGGCCTGGGCCGGGGTGATCATGCCATGATCGATCATCAACTGTACCCTGGAGTGATCGCGCGTCCGCGCCAGCACCTTGCCGCCGCGGATGATGTACAGACGCGAATCGCCCACGTGCGCCCAATAGGCGATGTTGTCCTGGATCACGCAGGCGACGCAGGTGGTGCGCGGCGAATCCGACAACTTGTGCGCGCTGGCGAAATCGAAGATGGCGCGGTGCGCGTTGATCATCGTCCGGTTGATGAAGGAGAGCGGATCGCTGATCTTGGAATTGGCTTCACGCTGGAAGGATTCCGTTATGCACTGCACGGCGATCTGCGCGGCGATCTCGCCGTAATAGTGTCCGCCCATGCCGTCGGCGATCACCAGCAGCAGCGCGTCGCGCGAGTAACAATGAGCCAGCCGGTCCTCGTTGTTTTTGCGCTTCCCGAGCCGGCTTTCCTGGTAGATGGTGAATTTCACTTGGGTTCGACCTTTCCCTTGAGTTTCCCGAGCACCCGGCCAAGCCAACTCTTCCGGGCGGTATCCGCTTCCACTGTTTCCGCCTTGAGTCGATCCACGGGTTCCGTCAGTACCTTCTGCAAGGCAAAGGCGCTTTGCGGACGATAGAGATAATTGAGGCACAGGCACCAATCGATGGTTTCGAGCAACTGGTCGGAATACTGCCTTTCCCAGCGCACCATGGCCGGAACGAGGCGATCGTTTTCCTGCCGGCTGTCGGCCGCCTGCGGCCCCGTCCCGGCCAGGCAGGCGTACATCGAGGCGCCGACGCTGTAGATGTCGCTCCACGGGCCGAGCAGCTCCCGCTGGTGATAATGCTCCGGCGAGGCGAAGCCCGGCGTATACATCGGCTTCAGGATCGGCGAGTCGCTGGTCAGCGTCTGCCGCGCCGCGCCGAAATCGATCAGCACCGGCGTGTACTCGTTGCGCATGTAGATGTTCGACGGCTTCAGGTCGAGATGCAGCAGCTTGCGCGAATGCACCTCGCGCAAGCCGTTGAGCAGCTTGGTGAAGACGTTGCGCATGAAGTTCTCGGTGATCGCCGGATGGTTTTTCTTGATGACTTCCTGCAAGGTCAGCCCGTGCTCGTACTCCATCACCATGTAGACGGTATCGTTGGCGCGGAAGAAATTCAGAACCCGGATCACGTTCGGATGCGACAGTCTGGCCAGGGCGCGGCCTTCCTCGAAAAAACATTTCATGCCGTAGCGAAAGGCCGGCATGTGTTCCTTGGCGATGCTTGGCTTGATTTCACCCTCGGCGCGCAAGGCCAGACTGTTCGGCAGATACTCCTTGATGGCCACGGGCTGGCCGCTCCGGTCGGTTGCCAGATAAACGATCGAGAACCCGCCTAGGGATAGCTGACGCTCGATGCGGTACTCATCGAGACGGAAACCGGGAGGGAGTGCATGGTTTGCTTGTTGCGCCATCAGTATAAAAGCTATGATGAGAACCCCGGCCATTCTCGGGCTTTGGTGGAAGGCTGTAAAGCCGACCGGCGTTTTTTATACATGACTTTCAGGGGTCCCATGATCTACAGCATGACCGGCTATGCCGCCAGAACGCTCGATTTCGAGCATGGCGCGCTGAACATCGAACTGAAGGGCGTCAATTCCCGCTATCTGGATTTTCAGTTCCGTACCTGTGAAGAGTTGCGCGTCATCGAGCCTGCGCTGCGCGAATTGTTCGGCGCGCGACTGGCGCGTGGCAAACTCGAATGCCGCCTGTCCTTTCTGGCGTCCGCGCGCGCGCAGCAGGCCGTTCTCAACGTCGAATCGCTGCAACGGCTGCGGGGATTGGAGGCGCAGGTGCGCAAGGAACTGCCCGACGCCGCGCCGCTGACCGTCAGCGACATCCTGCGTTGGCCGGGCATGTTCGGAGACGATCCGCTCGACGGCGAGGCGCTCGTTGCCGCCGCGCTGGCGCTGGTCAGGGAAACGCTCGACGATTTCACCGCCAGCCGCGCGCGCGAAGGCGCGAAGCTGGCCGCCGTGATCCTCGAACGTGTGGCGCGTATGCGGGAACGGGTGCGCGACGTCGAGCCGCGCATTCCGGCGGCGCAGGCGGCGTTTCAGGAAAAGCTCAGGCAGCGCCTCACCGAGGCGCTGGGTTCGGCCGGCGACGAACGGATTCGCCAGGAGCTCGTGGTGTTCGCGGCGCGCATCGACGTGGCCGAGGAGCTGGCGCGTCTTTCCACGCACATGGACGAGGTCGAACGGGTGCTCAAGGCGGGCGGCGCATGTGGAAAGCGTCTCGATTTCCTGATGCAGGAGCTGAACCGCGAAGCCAACACGCTGGGTTCCAAATCCGTCGTCGCCGAAATTTCTCAAACGGTCGTGGAACTCAAGCTGCTGATCGAACAGATGCGCGAACAAGCGCAGAACCTGGAATGAAATTCCGCTCACCCCCGATAAGGAGCCAGACT
>JAITAJ010000309.1 GCA_031284185.1 Accumulibacter sp.
GATCGGGAGCGCGAAGGCTCGTTTCAATGCGCGAATCGCCTTCATCGGGAGTCTCTCCGCTAACCACGCTGCCGCTGCCATATTCAAAATCCAGGAAACGAAAAGGCTGCCCCCGTTCACGCCTGCGCCACTGCAATCGCTCTTTTACCACCTTTGGCCCTTTGCTTCCCTCGTCGATGGCCAGATGATACGTAATGAGAGGGGCTCGAGGATGTTCCCGATATTTCAGTTCAAAGACGATCGGCTCCTTCGCGCCCCGTGATTTCAATTCCTTGCCTCGCCCGCGCCGATCCCAGGCATGGCGCAAACCGAATTGGAAACACTCGGAAAGGAAATTGAAAACGTCGAAAAGAGTCGACTTGCCGCTGCCATTGGGCCCAAGCAAGACCGTCATCGGCGTCAGCCCGGCAAGCTCGATTCCGCGCAAGGCACGGTAATTCTCGACACGCAAGGATTCGATACGAGGGAGGCCCAGCTTCTTTGTTTTTTTCATGCCGCTCATGAGAGACCCTTTTATCGCGCCATGCTATATCTTCGGCAGGGTCACGCCGACCTGCCCCTGATACTTGCCGCCGCGATCCTTGTACGAAGTCTCGCAGACTTCATCGGACTCGAAGAACAAGACCTGCGCGCAACCTTCGCCCGCGTAAATCTTTGCCGGCAGCGGCGTGGTATTGGAAAATTCGAGCGTCACGTAGCCTTCCCACTCCGGTTCGAACGGCGTGACATTGACGATGATCCCGCAACGCGCGTAGGTGCTCTTGCCCAGACACACGGTCAGCACGCTGCGCGGGATGCGGAAATACTCGACGGTACGCGCCAGCGCGAAGGAATTCGGCGGAATCACGCAATACCCCTTGCCCGATACCTCGACGAAGGATTGCGGATCGAAGGCTTTGGGATCGACGATCGTCGAATTGATGTTGGTGAACACACGAAACTCGTCCGCGCAGCGAATGTCGTAGCCGTAGCTCGACGTGCCGTAAGAGACGATCTTGTGCCCATCCGTCTCACGCACCAGGCCAGGCTCGAACGGCTGGATCATGAGATGCTCCCGCGCCATGCGGCGAATCCATTTGTCGGACTTGATGGACATCACGAACACTCTGGAAAGCGTTGAAGGAAGGCGGCTATTTTACGGTTTCCGGCGACTCGTGGGGAAATACTTGCCCGCTTTTTTCACGCCGCGTTTTTTCCCGATGGAGCAAAGCAACCGGGCCGTTGTGGGAATTGAGCGAGACAGAACAAACCGAGCCAGATTGCGCCGCATGATTGCGCGTGACACAGCAGGTGAACAAATGGCGAACGCGCCACATTGCGCATCGGATGATGGATTGCCCGATGCGCCCCGACGCACGACAAAAGCGTTTTCTCCGCGCCTGAACATTTCAATTTCGATTCACCCATCGGGTGACTTCCCCGGTCAACGGCCAATTCCTGGCGGCCAGTGTGTCACCGGCGCCTCCGCCTTCTTAGGTGCTCCTGATCTCGCTGAAGCGAAGTTTCAATTTTCTCAGCATCCGTTCGGCGGCTTCCGGTTCGCGGTCGATGATGTCGTTCAGTTGCTGCGGGTCTTTCCGGCGGTCGAAGAGCTGGTCGTTTTTCGGCACGATGAGCTTGGCGCCCAGGGTGCAGGTCCACATCGCCTCGTCGTTGCGGATTTCCCCGACGAGCACGCTTTTCTCGTTCACGTCCCCGGCCAGCCAGTGGATGTAGCTGTAGTCCTCGGTGACGATGGAGACGGCCTTGCCGAAATAGCCGGTGATGGCGTGGTCGCGGAGGCCGTCCGTTTCTCCGTAGAGGAGAGGCAGCAGGCTTTCGCCCTGGATGTCGGAATCGTCGTAGGTCGGAAAATGAGTGCCTGTTTCCACCGGAGGCATGTTGCCGAGCAGCCCCAAGGCATCGAGCAGGGTGGGAAGGATGTCGGCGTTCTGCACGAAGGCTTGGACGCGCCGCCCCCGTTCCGCGCCGGGCATGCGGATGATGAGCGGGATGTGCGCCACTTCCTCGTAGGGCCAGGGACGGCATTTGCGCATCAGGCCGTGGCCGTGCATCCCGTCGCCCATGGGCTGGCCGTGGTCGGACGTGAAAATGACCAAGGTGTCGTCGGCCAGTCCCTCGCGCTCCAGGGTATCGAGCAGACGCCCCACCCACTTGTCGGCCACGCTGATCTTTTCGTAATACAGGGCGCGCACGTGCGCGCATTCCCGTTCGCTGATGCGGCCCTCGACGGGAGTCCAGGGAGCGAGCACCAAGGGATTGCCCTCGTATCCGGGGTCGTATGGACAGGGTTCTCCGGCCCAGACCGAGGGAGGATCCCACGGCTCGTGCGGATCGAAGGAATCCACCCAGAGCACGAAGGGACGGCGTTTGTCGCGGATGTCCGTGAGCCAGTGTTCCGCCGCCGAGGCAACTTTGGCGACGTAGGAGTCCGCATCGCCGCGCCTATCCTGACAGACGCGGAGAAAGAGATCCAGGGATCGGAGCAGGGCTTCGCTGTCGGCGTCGAGAAGTCCGTTTTCCATTTTTCGGAGCATGGTCGGAGACGTGTAGTCTTCCGGCTTCATGCCCTTGTCCAGCGGCACATGGGCGTAGGAAACGTGATCCAGGTCGTGCCCGGGCAGAAAGCGCACGTAGTCGAAGCCGCGGGAATAGGCATACTTGGGAATGCGCATGGGCGGCGTATCGTAGATCAAGGCGGTCTGCCACCAGCGGCACCAGAGCATGTCGGTGAGCGTGGTGTCCTGCTCGTTCAGTCCCCGCCAACCGTCGAAGGGGAGGGTGAAACGCCCGGTCATCAGCGCGCGGCGAGCCGGGATGGTGGGCAAGCCTTCGCTGTAAGCATTTTCGAATAGCGTGGCATTGCGCGCCAGACGGTCGATGTTGGGCGTTTTGACTACGGAGTTTCCATAGCAGCCGAGGTACTGCGCCGCCAGGGTATCCAGCATGATGAAGAGGACGTTTTTCGCTTGTTTCCTTTCTGTCATGCATCTCTCCTTGTCGATGGCCGCATTGCGCAATGCGGAAGTTGGCGCTGACCTAGACCGGCGCCGACGGCCCGTAGAATCTGTCCGGCAGCCAGGTGACGAGTCCGGGGAAGATGGTCAGAATGACCACCATGAACAACATGGCTGTGAAATACGGCACGATACGCCTGAAAATACCGGCCATGGGCACGTCCTTGGCGACGGTGGCCAGCGCGAACACGTTGATGCCCACCGGCGGGGTGATCTGTCCCATTTCCAGCAGGATGATCGTCACCACGCCAAACCAGACGGGGTCGAAACCCAGCGCTTCGATGGAGGGAAAAATGGCCGGCATGGTGAGGAGCATCATCGGAATGACGTTGACCAGACAGCCGAGAACGATGTACAGCAGCACCACGGCGGCGAAGATCGCGTAACGGTTGGCATCCATTCCCACGACCCTGTCCGACAGCTCGAAAGGCAGGCGCGTAGCCGCGAAAAAATATCCCAGCAGCCCCACGCCCACGAGGATCAGCATGAGTTGCGCCGATACGGTCGTCGTGGTCGTGATGGACCGCCAGACCTGTTTCCAGGTGATGCGGCGGGTGCACACGGCGTAGATCAAGGTTCCCGTGGCCCCGACGGCCCCTCCTTCGTTGGGGCTGAACGCGCCGGAGAGGATGCCGCCGAGCACCAGAATGATCAGGCCGATCATGGCGGTGACCTTGCGCAGGGACAGGATTTTTTCCCTGAACGTGGTGTCTTCCCCTGGAGGCGCGAGCCGTGGATGGCGAATGGCGAAAATCATGACCATGACGACGAAGAGGCCCGCCAGCAGGATGCCGGGAATGATGCCCGCGACGAAAAGCCTGCCGATGCTCACTTCCGTTACCAGGGAAAAGAAAATGAAACCCGCGCTGGGCGGAATGAGGATGCCGAGGGTTCCTCCCGCCGCCAGCGTTGCGCAGGCGAAACCCGGCTCGTAGTTCTTTTTGCGCATTTCCGGAAGGGCAACGGACGACATGGTCACGGCGGTGGCCATGGAGTCGCCCGAGACGGCGGCAAATCCGGCGCAGCCCGTGACGCCCGCTACGGCGATGCCGCCGGGGAAGCGTCCGAACCAGGTATTGGCAGCGGAAAACAAATCCCGGCTGACCCCGGAGTACAGCGCGAATTCACCCATGAGAATGAACATCGGCACAACCGTGAAAACATATCTGGCCGACTCGGTGTACGAGCCGAGGCCCATCATGGAGAGCGCGGCCACCGGATTGGGAAGCACTCCCAGTAAACCGATCAGCCCCACCCCGGCCATGGCGATGCCGATAGGCATGCCGAGAAAGAGCATCAGCATGAGAAAGGCCATGCCGAGGCCCCCTAGTCTGAGCGGCTCATCCACGAGCGGCGAGACGCGCAGAACGACGGGCATCGCGATGACCAGCGCGGCGGCGGCGAACGCCAGCGACAAGGAGATGAAAGCCTTTTTGCCGGCCAGTTCCGAAAAGGCGTTCAGGACGTCGGAAACCAGGGAAACGATGAAACCGACGAGGCCGAACGCGCCGAAAAATATCGAGTAAAAGAGCGGAATGCCCAGCATCCAGCTCGCTTCGTTCCCCTTGTATTTGTCGATTCCCATGTCTACCAGGTACCACCAGACGATGGCGAAAAGGACGGCGGAAAGCAGGGAAAAGCACAGGGTCAGCGCGGTGCGCGCATTGTGCGTGAAACGGCCGAAAAACAGATCTACCCGGGTATGGGATTTTGCGATGTTCGCCGTGCCCCAGGAACAGAAGACCATCGCGGAAAGCATCATTTCCTCGACTTCGATGACCCCGACCAGGGAGAAGCCGAAAAAGAAACGGCAGACGATGTCGATGAAGGTCGGCACGGGCATGAAGCCAAGCAAGGCCGCTCCGATCAGGAAGAGGCGCTGGTTGACCCGGCGGGAGAAGGCATCGAGCGTTTGAGGGAAACTACGCATCACGCCATGTTCGGCGACCGGAAACTCGTAGCGCCAACGGGCCTCCGCCGCGACTGAAGTTGAAGCGGTTTCTGTTATTGCTTCGCCTGCGGCTTGCAATGACGGATGTCAGCATTTGAACCAGAAACACTCTAGACCGTAGTTGC
>JAITAJ010000351.1 GCA_031284185.1 Accumulibacter sp.
AAGGCAAGGCTTTCGAGGTTTTCGGCCAGATACCGCGCCGCGCCGAGCAGCATGGCGGTATGCCCGTCATGGCCGCAGGCGTGCATCCGGCCCGGATTTTGCGACACATACGCGAAACCGTTCTTTTCCGGCATCGGCAGGGCATCCATGTCGGCGCGCAGACCGATCGCCCGCCGCCCCGCGCCCTTGCGCAAAACGCCGACGACCCCCGTTCCGTCCAGGCCGCGATGTACCTCGATGCCGCAGGCGGACAATTCGCGCGCCACGATGTCGGCCGTGCGCGTCTCCTGGAAGGCCAGCTCCGGGTGCGCGTGAAGGTCCCGCCGGAGGACGGCGAGTTCGTCGAGGAAACGAATGTTCAGCAGATTCATGGCGAAACGTGGAAAACGAAATGACGGCCGATAGTGTACGCCAGCCCGGCTTGCCCATGTTCGCCATATTCCGCTATGCTCGAAGACATGCGCATCATCATCATCAGCGGACTGTCCGGTTCGGGTAAATCGATCGCCCTCGGCACGCTCGAGGACGCCTTTTACTATTGCGTAGACAATCTCCCGCCGCAACTGTTGCAACAACTGCTGGACCACCTGGGCCGGCGCGGCTATGACAAAGTGGGCGTGGCCATCGATACCCGGGGAGGCGACAGTATCGACACGCTGCCTCAGCAACTCGTGGAGCTGCGCGCGCGCGGCCTCGAACCGGAGTTTTTGTTCCTCGACGCCAAGACCGATACCCTGCTCAAGCGTTATTTCGAGACGCGGCGGCGGCACCCGCTCGCCGACGGACACCACACGCTGACCGAATCGATCGCCGAAGAACGCCGCCGCCTGGAGCGCCTGGCGGAACTCGGACATCACATCGATACCAGTGATCTGAAACCGAATGCCCTGCGCGATTGGATCCGCCAGTTCATCACCACGGACGTCCGCGGCGGCCTGAGCCTGCTGCTCGAATCGTTCGGCTTCAAGCACGGTGTTCCGCTGGACGCCGATCTGGTCTTCGACGTGCGCTGTCTGCCCAATCCGTATTACGAAGCGTCTCTCCGGGCGCTGACCGGGCGCGATCGGGCGGTGATCGCTTATCTCGAAGCCGAGCCGGACGTATTGCGTATGCGCGACGATATCGCCCGTTTCGTCGGCGACTGGCTGCCACGCTACGCCAGCGACAACCGCAGCTATCTGACGGTCGGCATCGGCTGTACCGGCGGCCAGCATCGCTCGGTCTATTTCGCCGAGTGGCTTGGCCGGCGCTTCCGTGACCGGGCGCGGGTCCTGGTGCGTCACCGCGAGCTGCCGCCGGTTTCCGGCGGCGAAACCTGATGTCCTGGTCGTCCCTGTTGCGCCCCGGCGATTACCTGGTGGCGGTCTGCGGCGCGATCCTGTGCGTCGTTTCCTTTCCCTTGGCCTGGCAAGAAGGCCGCGCCGAGAAGGCGGTCGTCAGGCGTGGCGGAGAAGTGTTCGCCGAATTGGAACTGTCGCGCAGCCGCCGGATCGAAGTGCCCGGCCCCTTGGGCACGACGGTCGTCGCCGTCGAAAAAGGGCGCGTGCGCGTGGTCTCCGACCCCGGCGCGCATCAATACTGTGTGCGTCAGGGCTGGCTCGAACGCACCGGGCAGATTGCCGTCTGCGCGCCGAACGAAGTCAGCGTGGAGGTCGCCGGGGGCAGGAAGCCGTATGACTCGCTCAGTTATTAGGCTCGTCACCACCGCCGAGGACCACCGCATCGCCCGTCTCGCGGCGGCAGCCATCGGGCTGTCGCTGATCGACGCGGCGATCCCGCTGCCCTTGCCCGGCATCAAACCGGGGCTGTCGAACATCGTGACGCTGATCGTGCTGGCGCGTCACGGATGGCGCGTGGCGGCCTGGGTCACCGGCTTGCGCGTCGTCGCGGGCGGCATTCTGCTGGGCCAGTTGCTCGCGCCCGGTTTCTTCATGAGCCTGGCCGGCGCGCTGTCCAGCCTGCTGATCCTGGCCGGCGCCGCCCGTCTGCCGAAGCGCTGGTTCGGGCCGGTCAGCTGGAGCATCCTCGCCGCCTTCTTTCACATCGGCGGGCAACTGGCGCTGGCGCGGGCATGGCTGATTCCGCACGACGGCGTGTTTTATCTGGCGCCGTTTTTCGCCGTCGCCGCGCTCTCTTTCGGTATCATCAACGGCCTGATCGCGGCCGGGCTGCTGGTCAGAGGACAGGGTTCAGAGGACAGGGTTCAGAAGACAGAAGACAGATGAGCGTGCTCAAGCCCTTCTATCCGCGTCTGCTCGACAAGGGCAAGGCCAAGAAGCTCGCTCTGGTCGCCAAGCTCCTTTCCATCCTGAACGCTATCTGCAAATCCGGACAACCCTGGCAGGAGAATTTCTCTCACCCTTGACCTACTTCTCTTGGCGTAAAAAAACTTGCTTTGGAACACAGTTTTGCTGCCCTTGGTTTTCGTTTGACGGAAAATCAGGGAATGCTTACTATTCGCTCGTTGTATCGTGCCGCCATCACACGGAAATACGTCATGTTTCAATCCACCCCAGTATCCGGGCGACAACGACGTAGGAAGAGCTTACGCCTCTCCCGAACGAGTTTATCTCCTGAAGGGGGATGTCCCCAACCGGAGTTTGTTTCCGATGAATACCGGTAGCGGCTTTGTCGTCAACCAGAGAGGAATACGGGTAATGAAACATATCGTTCTGATTGGAACAGCGGCGCTCGTCCTGTTGTCGGGGTGCGCCGCGCAATACACGGAAGCGCCGACGCCCACGCGCTGGGAAGCCAGCCGGCAGCACAAATTGACGGCGGCGGAATATTGGCGGCGCATCGCGGATCATTTCGCGGCGCAGCTCGTCGCGGATTTGCGGGAAAAGGGATCGAGCGCCGCGCTTTACATTCCGGCGGATGAAAACGGCGAATTCCCGTTCGTCGAGGGATTTCGTGAATTGCTCACTACGGCGCTGGTACGGCAAGGCCAGGACGTCCGCACGCGGTTTGGCGGCAGCGAGCAAATTGTGGACGTGCGTTATTCCATCTATCGCTTCGATCCCGCTCGCGCGGCAAACACCTACTATTACGGCGAAGCGACGGCGCTCACCACCGGGCTCATCGCCATCGGCGGGATCGTCTCGGGCGGCATCAGCGCCACCACCGCCGTGCGCCCCGTGAGTGTCGCGGGGAGGGCGCTGGGAACGATCGGCGTGCTGGAAGGAATGGCCTGGGCGGAACGCGAAGGCTTGCGCGCCCAAGACGCCAGCGGCCCCGTGCCGCAATCGGAAATCCTGCTCACGGCCTCGATCACCGAGGGCGACCGTTTCGTGACTCGCTACAGCAGTATTTATTACGCGGCGGACGAGGATGTCGCGCTCTATTGGACCAAACGGAGCGGCGGCAGGGGAACCCAAATTCGGGTGAAAGGAGTCGAATGATGTGCGCGCGCAAAACATGGCTTCCCGCGGCGGGACTCGTCGCGGCGCTGTCGTTCGTGGGAATCGCGGGCTGCGAAAATACGCAACGCCGGGACGGGATCGAACCGACCTATGAAGAAGCGGCCTTGAGCCAGTTCATTCAGGCCAATTACAAGGCGGCGGACGCGCTGCTCGGAGCGCCGACCGCCTCGACCAGTAATTTTTCCAAGGATTCTGGCGGGTCGATGCTGGTGGCGACGCTGGCCGACATCAATCGCCTGGAACAATCCTCGGCGCTGGGGCGCTTGATTTCGGAGCATCTTTCCTCGCGTCTCGCGCAACGCGGCAGAAGCGTGGTGGAAATGAAACTGCGCAGCAACGTGTTCGTGCGCAATGATCAAGGGGAATTCCTCCTGACGCGCGAAATCAGGGAGTTGGCCCGTGAGCACAATGCCGGCGCGGTCGTCGTCGGCACCTATACCGACGGCAACACCTTCGTGTTCGTCAGCCTGAAACTCATCGATCCGGCCAGCGGCATCATCCTGTCCGCGCACGACTACGCCCTGCCGATGGATCGCCAAGTGCGGCAACTGGTCACCAAGCGCTGATCGCGAGAGAAAGGCGGCGTCCGTTTTCAGGCGGGCGCCCTCTGTCTTGTGCGCTCGGCATGGGTGTGCTCCTGCGGGCGCAAGTCCTGCCGTAAGTTGGTCACGACGGACGAAGCGAAGCGCAACTGCGAGAGGGGGACTGATCGTGGAGAGGAAGCGTGGAGCATAAACTGCGAGCCGATGGACAAGAACTGGCTTGCGGCGCTTCGCGCC
>JAITAJ010000355.1 GCA_031284185.1 Accumulibacter sp.
TAGAAAAACGCAGTTCGTTTAAGAAAATCGCAAGGTGGAAAAATGAATCGGCAAGCGCTTCTCGAATCCCTGAAAACTCAGGATCGGTTCGACCTGTTGATCGTCGGAGGCGGCGCGACCGGGTGCGGCATCGCCGTCGACGCGGCGAGTCGCGGGCTGAAGGTTGCCCTGGTGGAAAAAAACGATTTCGCCGAGGGCACCAGCAGCAAGAGCACGAAGCTGGTGCACGGCGGCGTGCGCTATCTGGAAATGGCGGTCAAGAAGCTGGATCGGGCGCAATACCATCTGGTCAAGGAAGCCTTGTTCGAGCGGGGCATCTTCCTCAAGAACGCGCCGCACCTCGCCCGGCGGGTGCCCCTGGTCACCCCGCTCTACACGTGGCGAGAGGTGCCCTATGTCTTCGCCGGCCTGGTGCTGTACGACCTGCTGGCGGGCAAGCTGGGGCTTGGCAAGAGCATCCTGGTCGGCGGCCGGGAAGCGAAAAGACGCTTTCCGATGCTGCGCGGCGAAAATCTGAAGGCCGGCGTCATCTACTACGACGGCCAGTTCCAGGACGCGCGCATGGCCGTCACGCTGGCGCTGACCGCCCAGCGGCATGGCGCCGTGACGGCCAATCACGCGGAAGCCGTGTCGTTCGAGAAAAAGGACGGCAAGCTGTGCGGGGCGCGCGTGCGCGATACCCTCGGCGGCGAGGAATTCGACGTTCGCGCGCGTTCCATCGTCAATGCCGCCGGCCCCTTCGTCGACCGTCTCCGGCAGATGGACGAGCCGGACGCGAAACCCGTCGTGGAAGCCGCCTCGGGCATTCACATCATCCTGTCCAGCCGCTTCGTGCCGCCGGACACCGGCCTGCTGATTCCGAAAACGGAGGATGGCCGGGTGCTTTTCGTGCTGCCCTGGCAAGGACACGCGCTGATCGGAACCACCGACACGCCGGCCGAGATCGTCGAGCATCCGCGGGCCAGCGAGGACGAAATCGCCTACGTGCTGCGCCACGTCAACCGCTATTTCGATCTTTCCGTGCAGCGTAGCGACGTGCTGGCGGCCTGGTCGGGGCTGCGTCCGCTGGTGAAGTTCGACGAGACCGCCAACACCGCGCAGCAGGTCCGCGAACACTTGCTGATGGTCAGTCCGTCGGGACTGGTGACCATGGCCGGCGGCAAATGGACGTCCTATCGCCGGATGGCCGAGGAGGCCGTCGACCAGGCCATCGCCAGCGCCGGACTGCAAGCGCCCGGCCCGTGCCGGACGCTCGATCTCAAGCTCTTCGGCGCGGAGCATTACGCGCCCGAGATTCTCCAGGTGCTGACCAAGGATTACGGCCTCGAGGCGGACGTCGCCCTGCATCTCCGGCACGCCTTCGGCGACCAGGCCATGAACGTCGCGCGCCTGGCCGAGAACGAGGGCCTCTCCGCCCGCCTGCATCCGGAGCATCCCTACATTGAGGCGGAGGTAGTCCATGCCGCGCGTCACGAGCAGGCCGAACGCGTCTCGGACGTCGTCACGCGCAGGATTCCCCTTGCCATCCTGGACAACGCTGCTGCGCGGGCCGCCGTGCCGCGTGTCGTCGAACTGATGGCCGGCGAACTCGGCTGGAACGGCGAGCGCTGCCGGCAGGAAACGGAGTCGGCCATGGAACGGTTGCGTATTTCGATCTGATCTGGTTTGATGTTGTCACATCGCCGTTACAAAAAAGTTTTATTGCAAGAGCCGCAGTCAGTTGTTTTTTCTCACCCATCAGGAGGTCACCATGAAACGCAGAGTTCTTCTTCTTTCCGCTTTGGCCGTGCTTGGCGCCGCGACCTTGCCCGCCTACGCCGCCGACAAGATCGTGATCAAGATCGCCGGCATGAAGCCCGACGGCGAGCCGGAAACCGTGGGCATGAGACTGTTCGCCAAGTACGTCATGGAAGCCAGCAAGGGCAAATATGACGTCCAGATCTTCCCGAACAGCCAGCTCGGCAAGGAAGACGCCTACATCGCGCAGACGCGCAAGGGCATCATCCAGATGTGCGCCACGGGAACGCAGACTTCATCCTTGTTCCCGGCGATGGCCATGCTGGAGACGCCGATGCTCTATGACAGCCTCGATCACGCTCACCGGGCCATGAACGGCGAGACCTTCAAGCTGATCAACAAGGGCTTCGCCGAAAAATCCGGCCTGACGCTGATCAACGCCTTCCCGCTCGGCTTCCGCCACTTCTACACCAAGAAGCCGATCAACAGCATCGACGACCTCAAGGGTCTGCGCATGCGCGTGCCGAACATCCCGCTGTATCTCGAATTCGCCAAGCAGCTGGGGCAGTCCGGCCAGCCGATGCCGTTCGCGGAAGTCCCGGCGGCGCTCGACCAGGGCACGATCGACGGCGGCGACAGCCCGTTCGCCGACATCGTGGCGCTCAAGATGTACGAGATCACGCCGAACATCACGCTGTCCGGCCACATCCTGGTCATCCACGGCCTCTATATCAACAACGACTTCTACAACGGTCTGTCGCCGGAAGACAGGAAAATCTTCGACGACGCCGCCTATCGCTCCGCCGAGGACGTCTGGAAGATGGCCGCCGACGTCGAGAAGAAGGCGATCGAGGAAATCACCAAGG